>JAPLJQ010000359.1 GCA_026388495.1 Deltaproteobacteria bacterium
CCATCCTGTTTCCTGGCCGGATCTTCCATTGATTTTTTAAAACCCTTGATTGCTTTCCCTATGGAACTTCCCAGTTCGGGAAGTTTTCCCGGCCCGAAAAAAATCATGGCAATGATCAGTATGATGATCAATTCCATCATTCCAAAACCTCCAAACATGCTGATATACCTCCCTTGAAGAGACTGGATGCCGGATCGGAGTCCGGCATGACAAGCTTTGACATGTTTACTTGCCGGCAGACGTTCTGAAGACATCATCAATCTTCCGTTTTGACCTCCGGTTTTTTGCTTTTCAACATGTCCAGCCATTTGTCCCGATAGAAATATGCGACAATAACAAAAATGCCACTGACGACAGCGATGATCACAAGCACTGTGATTTGATTGTTGCGGGCACAACTGCCGCTTACGGAGAGCAGCATGGTTCCGAAAAAGCGCCCTACCGTCGAAATGACCATAAAGGTCCATGTTTTCATGTGACTGACGCCCATGATATAGCAAAGGTAATCTTTGGGAAAACCGGGAATCAGAAAAAGCAGAAACGATACAAACGCGCCTCTGTGTTCCATGAAATAATCGTATTTCTGAATCGTTTCCGGCTTTACAACCTTCTCTACGAGGGACAGGCCAAAGTATCGGGCAAGAATAAAGGCCAGCCAGGAACCGACCGTGAGACCGACGGTGGAGTAAAGGGTACCCAGCACGGGGCCATACAGATAACCGCCAATGAGGCCGGTTATTTCCCCCGGTATCGGCGCCGCCACCACCTGCATGATCTGGAGGGAAATGAAGACAATTTCATCATGGGGGTAAGAGTGGATAAAGGCGATAACTTTGTTCTTGTCTGCAAAGAAACTGTAGAGGTCATAATGAATAAAAAGGCCTGCTCCCAAAACGACAAGAAGGAGAAGAATGGCGATTCTGAAGGCTGGGCGGTCGGTCATTGAGGAATTCCAGACATCTTATTCATTTGAGCGAATTTTCACACTGTCAAGATGATGATGACCTCGTAAAAAGCCTGCAAATCCCTACTTTGTCATTCCGGACTTGATCCGGAATCCAGTTCTTTCAAGTAGTTACATTTACTCTGGATTCCGGCTTCCGCCAGCATGACGACATTTTACGAACTCATCAAATGATGCTCATGATTGAAAAAGCAATCATAACTATGTGGGTTACCTGTTTCTCATGCTTTTTCTCGATTGTCCAGAATTTTCTTGAAGTATGACAATTTCAAAAAAAACGGAAGGTTCGCTTTTTGATTGACACATAAACCCCTCTTCCCTATACTTGACGAACCCGTAAAAAGTCGAATTTTACCTTAATTTGTCATTCCCGTGAAAACGGGAATCCAGTATTTATAAACGCTTACGTATGGTCTGGATTCCCGCTGGAGCCTGCCCTCGAAATTACTTGTCGGGGGCGGGAAATAACGATGACCTTTTTGCAGAGGAGGCACCAACCCCAGGTCGTGCAGCGGCATCATATCTCCGGAGTTACTCCCGGAAAGTGCTATTGGCGGAGGACAGGAAACCATGGTTAAAAAATCAAATGACTGGAAATCTCTTTACAAGAAAAATGATGAAGACCCTCCATTGCCGGAAGGCCACATTTTATTTTACAACGAGCTTGTCATAGATCACTTTTCAAACCCCCGCAACGTCGGTGAAATTAACGACGCAGACGGCTATGCCCTGGTCGGCGACCCCTCCTGTGGAGACCAGATGAAACTCTGGATCAGGGTGAATGAGGAAAGAATCTCCGATATCAAATTTAAATCCTTCGGGTGCCCTGGCGCAATTGCAACGAGCAGTATGGCAACGGCGATAGCCTTGGGCAAGACCATTACAGAGGCAAAACAATTGACGGACGACGATGTGATCCTTGCACTGGGCGGCATTCCTGAAAACAAAAGGCACTGCTCGCTCATGGGCATTCATGCCCTTCTGGCCGCCATTGCCGATTACGAAAAGAAACGGAATCCAAAAGACCCCGGCTCAGGGAGGAACCCATCATCATGATATACCTGGATCACAATGCCACGACGCCTCTCCACCATGACGTCTTCCGCGCCATGGAACCCTATCTGAGGGAACAATTCGGAAATGCATCAAGCTCCCATCGGCTTGGAAGGGAAGCACTGACCGCCCTGGAGAATTCCCGAAAAAAGATTGCCGGCTGTCTGGGTGCAAAGCCTGACGAAATCATTTTTACAAGCGGGGGCACAGAGTCGGACAATTTTGCCCTGCGGGGCGTGGCGCGGACGCTCAGGAGAGAAGGCAACCATATCATCACCTCCCGGACAGAACACCACGCGGTATTGAATACATGTCAGGACTTGGAGCAGGAGGGCTTCCGCGTCACCTATCTCCCCGTTGACTCAAACGGCCGGATCGATCCCGATGATGTGCGCAGGCACATCGA
>JAPLJQ010000338.1 GCA_026388495.1 Deltaproteobacteria bacterium
CTTCACCGAGTCACTCGATCAAACGGGCAGAATGGAACGCACGGTGACGGCTCTCAAGACCTGGCTGAAAAGCAGAAAAATGCTTCTGGCGGGATTGCCCGCCCTTGTCGGCCTGCTCCCCATGCCTGCGGGAGCTCTTTTTTCAGCGCCTATGGTCGCGTCGGTTGACGCACAGAACGAATTGGATCCTTCCCATAAGGCTGCCATCAATTACTGGTTCCGTCATATCTGGGAATACTGGTGGCCTCTGTATCCCGGAGTATTGCTGGCGATCACGTATTCGGGGTTGCCCGCCGCCCTCTTCTATCTCATTCAGATTCCCTTCACCCTTGTTGCCGCCGCGGCGGGTTATTTTTTTATTTTGAGGAAGATTAAAAGAAACGGCTCTGATGATCAGAACAGTGGCATCCTGGATTACGACGCAGTTTTTTCCGCTCTTGGCCCCATCGGACTTCTTGTAGTTCTTTCGGTCATAGGATCAACGCTTCTGATATCGTTCGAAGTGAGCGGATCGTTGTCCAGCCTGATCGCAATGCTCGTCGGTCTGATTCTCGCGATTTTGATGACTTTTTTCGGTCACACCGCCGCATGGATTCCCTCGCTTGCTTTTTTCAAAAAAAGAAATACCTGGCTGATGATCATTCTTGTCATCGGCATCCAGACATTTTCCGTCGTCTTGAAAAGCCCTCTCGACGCCGTAGGGACAACGCTCGTAACGCTCATGCGCGACGAGTTTATCAATATCGGCGTTCCCATACTGGCGGTCATCATGCTGATTCCTTTCATCTCCGGCATGGTTACAGGCACCGCATTCGGCTTTGTCGGCGCAAGTTTTCCCATCGTCTTTGCCCTTGTCGGACAACATCCGACTCTCGGAATTTCGGCGGCAACAACATCGTGCGCTTATGCCTTCGGTTACATGGGAATGATCATATCCCCTATCCATGCGTGCTATGTCGTCACCTGCGAATATTTTGAGACGCCCATTACCGGCACGTACCGGTATATTGCCGGACCCTGTGCGTTCATTCTGATGACGTCACTGATTCTGTCCGGGTTGTATTATCTCCTTCTTTAAAAACGGGATATTGTGTGAATTCGCAAAAAATTAGGTTTCGTCTCTATCTGTCATTCCCGCGAAAGCGGGAATCCAGTTATTTAAGTATGTTATGGATTACCGCCTGCGCGGGAATGACAGGTTGGGGGACTCTTACGCCGTCATGAAATGAAATAATTCCCCATGAAACATACGCAACCCGACCCATGCATGAAATATCTTCAAAAAAGGGCCGCCACAAAACCGCTCTCCGGGAGATTCGACCGCAGGCGCTGCTACCGTCGAGCCGTCGTCATTCCAGCTCTGGGAGAGTCGGAAACCCTGCCTTTGACCCTGAATTCCCTTTACGCCGGCGCCCCCCCGGAGGTTTTGGCCGACACCCTGATCCTCATTATCGTAAACAACAGGTCTCCGCAAACGGGCCTGCCGAAAGAAGATCATGAACTAAAAGAATACATAAGGAACAATGCCCTGACCCTGAGGTGGCTGGAAACCCACACACCGGAATTTCCTTCGCAGCTTGCCTGGATTGACGCCTCTTCACCCGGATGCGAACTTTCTCCCCGCTCGGGGATTGGCCTTGCCCGGAAAATCGGTTGCGACAGCATCCTGGCCTTCCTGAAAGAGTCAGAAAACGTGACCCCTCTTCAGGAATTCGTTTTTTTCAGCCTCGATGCGGATACCCTGGTCTCGCCCGGTTATCTGGAAACGGCAGGTCATGAACTCCTGACAAGCGCGAAAAGCGGCGGGGTTATTCCTTTCAAACACCAGCAGGCCGCCTCCCCTGAAGGACAGGCCGCCATTGACGCCTATGAAGCTTTTCTGAATTACTATGTCGAGGGGCTGCGCTGGGCGGGATCACCCTATGCCTTTCATACCGTCGGTTCCTGCCTGTGTTTTACGGCGATGGGCTATATCCGGGCCAACGGCTTTCCGGCGCGCAGGCAAGCGGGAGAAGATTTCTATTTCTGCGTGGAGTTGGTCAAAACGGGAGGCATCTGCGAAATTAAAAATACAAGCGTTTTCCCTTCTTCCCGGATTTCGCACCGCGTCCCTTTCGGAACGGGACGGCGCATGGCGGAGGCATTGCTCAATGGCAAAGGAGAACTGCCGGTTTACGATTTCCGGGTGTTCGTTGCCCTGCGGGAACTTCTTTCCGCCGTTTACATCAATCTTGATAAGGATGCGGAGCACATTTACACCTGCATCCATCATCCCCCTACAAAGGATTTCCTGGAGGGACGTGATTTTTCACGGGTCTGGACACGGTTCCGTCGGCAATACAAAGGGCAGGAAGCCCTCCTTGCCGCCTTTCACCGCTGGTTTGACGGCTTCGTCACCCTCAAGTATATCCACAGGTTATCGGAACGGGAATGGCCGCGTCAGCCGCTTCAATCCATGACAACCGCTTTGAATCATTTGTCTTTTTCGTCATCACAATGAAATAACGGACCAGTTATGTGTAGCAGCTTTCATTCCTCAGGAGTGATCCCTGAGTAATAACATGACTATCTGAGAATGAGGTTAGAGGAGAAAATTGAGACAACGACATCGTTGTAGTATAAATGTCACTCTTTCGTATATGGTTGCACAGTTGTCAGGCGGGGTATGGGTTCATAGTGCTTCTTATTAAAAGTGTGGAGGGGAAGGTCGAATGATAGGGCCAATTGTCCGATTAAAACATCGATGATGCCAATGTGGTGACTTAAACGGTATCTGGTAAATAGCTTTACTGCATCATTGTAGTCCGAATGGGATGGCCAGAGAATTTTATATGAATATAATTCTGTAGATAAAGATTGCTGCTCTTTTTTTGTTTTGCATCCCTGGATAAGCTCCATCAATACGAAACCCGGTAAGGCGATAACGTCATCATTTAAGGAACGAAGCCAGGCAAGTGCCGGCGGATATCCCCTCAATATGTCGATCATTACATCCGTATCAAGCAGAACCATTTAATTTACTCTATCTTGCGCTTCGTCACGCAGTATTCGTGCGTACATGGCGCTGTCTTCAATAGGGCGATCCTTCCATAAGCCTACAATCTTCGATTTCAGCAGATTTTGCGCAGTAGCGCCGATGGATTCCGTTATTAGGGGTTCCGTCATTACAATCATCTCGACGCGCTGCCCCTTTCTTAAGGGAAGGCCGGACATTTTGAGCTCGCCGTCCTTTTTTACTATTTCCATAATTTTAAATGCTTGCATAAAATCACCTCTACTTGTGTCTACACCATTATACTGAACAATAGGTAAATCGCAAATGTTTTTCATGTATTTTTTTGATAAGGATGCGGAGCACATTTACACCTGCATCCATCATCCCCCTACAAAGGATTTCCTGGAGGAACGTGATTTCTCACGGGTCTGGACACGGTTCCGCCGGCAATACAAGGGGCAGGAAGCCCTCCTTGCCGCCTTTCACCGCTGGTTTGACGGCTTCGTCACCCTCAAGTATATCCACAGATTGTCGGAACGGGAATGGCCGCGTCAGCCGCTTCAACCCATGACAACCTCTTTGAATCATTTGTCTTTTTCGTCATCACAATGAAAAGCGGACCAGTTATAAGTAGCAACATTTTTAATATAATGTTTAATATCTAAATAATAACAGATGCTTGTGAAAGACTTTTGCAGCACTTGATGACACATTATCCACAATTTTCAGGTTGAAAATGAAGAGAGAATTACCAACTGTGTCCACCATTTTTACAGTGGGTAAAACCGTAGGCCTGGGTTGCTGCTTATATAAAACAGTTGTAATTCCCGATGTAATATGATAGCCGAGATGGGTATTTATTCATCATCCCATGTCCTTTCACCAAATCCATGAGTGCGAACGGGTGTCACTTCCCCTGTTGGCAACATTGCTGATTTTGTCTTTCTTTTAGCAGCTGATATACTGAACGCGCATTAAATACAGGAAGTTCCATAAGGGGTATGATGCACTTCGGTAAATACC
>JAPLJQ010000504.1 GCA_026388495.1 Deltaproteobacteria bacterium
CATACCTCGGGAAACCCTCATATCCACCCTTGGACGGTCTATGGCATCCTCCGCTCCCTGATCGGGGAATTGAGCGTATTTACCGACCGCATCGACGCCCTGGGCCGATTGAAAGACGGGACGGAACTCCTGCCCGCCTACCGGCACGATCAGCTCGGTTCCTGTTTCCAGGAGGCAAAGACCCTCATCGACGAACTCCTCAACGGCATTATGATCGGCGCCGAAAATGTCATTCACCTGATCCGCGATGGTGACTATTTCCGGGTATTAATCCCGGTAGAAACCTTCGACAATCGTAATCTCTTCTATCTCATGCTTAGAAGCAGTGTAAATATCGACGAATGGGAACAAACCATACTGCATATGGTCAAGATCAGCAGCGCCGAACGTCTTCCCATCCTCATCAAGCGGGCGTTGCCGGGAATGCCCCTGGATCAGATTACCGTCCTTCCTCCGGGGTTGCCGCGCCGTACCGATTCCACCTATTTCAAGCTTGACCGCAGCAATACGGAGTGGTCTGAAATACAGAAACAACAGAACATTTGTCTTTATTGGAGCCATGCTCCGGAAGATACACTGGCGGAAATCATCGTAATCAAAAAGTGACGCAACCCCGTGGGCGGGGTGCGATGACCTTTAGGGGTAACTGGCAGGTAAAACAATGCAACTGAGCGACTGCTTCATGGGATTGATGGCCTATACCACCTACCTCTGTCAGGGACAGATGAATAATCCGCCCCCTTACGAGGAAACCCGCCGGCGTTTTGATGATCTCCTTCAGCAGGCCAGACAGTGCTGTCAGGATGCCGGCTTTGATGAAAACGACTGGCAGACGGCCCTGTTTGCAGTCTGTGCGTGGATTGATGAAACCATTCTCTGTTCAGAATGGCAGGAACGAGACAGATGGCAGGAAGACCAACTACAGCGGCTTCACTTCCAAACCATGAATGCGGGGGAGGAATTTTTTAGCCGTTTGGCGGAATTGGAACCGGAAGCCACGTCAATCAGGGAAGTTTACGCCTACTGCCTTGCCCTGGGATTCAAGGGACGGTATTTTCTCCCCGAAGACGACAAGAAACTCGTGGAAATCCAGAAGGCCAACCTGCTCCTGGTCAAAGACAATCTGGATATGAGTCTCACGGAAAAGCTTTTTCCCGATGGATACAGCGGCGAGACCGGTGAGGTCAAACGCAAGCGCTGGCGCCGTGGTCTTTCTCTCTACGGCCTCATCATCATCGCCGTCTCGTTGTTCGGTGTGATTGCCCTCTTTTCCGTTTACAAGGCTTTGCTTTTAAATATGTATCAGTCCTATTTCGGAACGGGATTCTGATCATGCTGAAAAAAATCCTGAAAATATCAGTCATTATCATCCTGCTCCTCATTCTGGCAGGGTTCCTGTACTGGATAACAATGAAAAAGGGCTGGCCCTGGTGGATGGGAGTTACGATCTTTGCAGGTGTTGTCGGCCTTGTTATCGCCGCTGTTTTTCTGAAAAGATACCTGATGCGGCGACGGGAAAAAAAGTTCGTGCGCCGGGTCGTGGAATTGGACGAGAGCGCCATCAATCAGATCCCCCTCCATGAAAGACAGCAACTCCAGGAGCTTCAGCAAAACTGGAAAGAGTCAGTAGAACTCCTCAGGGACTCCTATCTGCGCAAGAAAGGCAATCCCCTCTACGCCTTGCCCTGGTATCTCGTTATCGGTGAATCGGGGTCGGGAAAGACCTCGGCCATCAAAAGCGCCCGACTAAGCTCACCCCTCTCAGACATCGCCAGGACGGCCGGGATTACGGCAACCCGCAACTGTGATTGGTGGTTTTTCGAAGAGGCCATCATCCTCGATTCAGCCGGACGTTACACCATTCCCCTCGAAGAGGGACGAGACCGGGAGGAATGGGAAAAATTCCTTACCCTTCTTTCTCAGTACCGGCGGAAGGAACCCCTTAACGGCGCTGTCGTTACAATTGCCGCTGATACCCTGCTTGCAGGAGGAGGTGATAAGCTTCGCCTGGATGGTCAGAGTATCCGCAAACGCATCGACCAGCTCATGCGCGTTATCGGGGCAAAGTTTCCTATCTACATCCTGGTAACCAAAATGGACATGGTCTATGGATTTGTCGATTTCTTCAATTGTTTTCCCGAAGGCGACACGTCCCAGGCTATGGGCTACATGAACCGCAAGGTCAACCCTTACTGGCACGAGGTACTCGCTCAGGCATGGTCGGATATAACGGTTCGTCTGCGGGATCTGCGCCTGATGATGACCCACCAGGTATGCGAACCGGGACCGGCCGCCCTTGTTTTTCCTGGTGAATTTGAGCGACTCCGCCCAGGGCTGGAAGTGTTCATCAGGTCCGTCTTTGAAGAAAATCCCTACCAGGAGACGCCACATTTACGGGGGCTATACTTTTCCAGCGCCAGACAGGACGGCCAGCCCACTTCCGAACTTTTTGATTATATGGAACAATCAACCTTAGTTTCCCAAAGTACGGAAGTCGGGAGAGATCTTTTTCTCAAAGACCTCTTCCGGAGCATTCTGCCGGGTGACCGCACACTCTTCAGTCCCATCCTCGAATTCATCCGCTGGCGCCGTCTGACAGGCAACACCGGCCTGCTGGCCTGGCTTTTGATCTGTCTTTCCCTGTGTGGATTTCTGACCATGTCTTTTATCCACAATCGCATGACGATCGATAAGTTTCGTGCGGATTTCAACCAGCAGCAGGCCGTTCTCAGCCAGGATGAAACATCGGACCTGATCATGATCGAAAGGATGAGGCTGCAGATTCTCGACCTGGAAAAGGCCAACCATTACTGGATCATCCCCCGTCTCGGCCTCGACGAAAGCATCGAAGTAGAAAAGACTGTGAAGGCGAGATATGTGCGGCTCTTCAAGCAGGGCATCATGGACAGCTTTGACAGAAGCTTCATAAGCCGCATTGATAGTGTTACTATAAACACCTCGGAGGATGAGTTGGCCGATTATTTCGGTTTCGTCGTGACCCGGATCAATATCCTGCGGGAATATCTTAAAAGCGGCAAGATCCAAGAGATCGACGCCCTCGGGAAAAGCGCCGCCGACCTCATCGTCATGCTCTATCCCAAGACCACATCGGAGATTGCCGCCATTTTCGATGACAACTACTATGCCTATCTTAGATGGGGCAAGGAAAAAAGGACGGCGGAAACGAGCCTGGAGATATACCAGAACGCCCTCACCTCGCTCCAGAAAAAGGTCCCCGACATGAGATGGCTGGTCAAAAAATGGATCCCCGACGCTGCCCCTGTCCAATTGAAAGACTTCTGGGGAGAACCGGAGAGCACCGGCTTCGACACCGATGTCATCGTCTCCGGGGCCTACACTACCCAGGGGCGCAAACATATCGAGACCTTTATCGGAACCATTGAAGCGGCTACGGCAGATAAAGATGCCTTTGCAAAAAGAAAAACCGATTTCTGGGACTGGTATCCGCAACAGTTTAACAACGCCTGGACCTTTTTCGTCCGCCATTTCCCGGAGGGGGAAGATGGACTCCAGACCATGGCCAGCCAGCGGACCATGGCCACCCTTATGACCACCGACCATAGCCCTTATTTACGTCTCATTCAGAGGATTGCCGAGGAGTCAGCCTGGATTGGCGCCGATCAACTCCCCCCCTGGCTGGCCATCGTCGTCGAGCTTAATGAAATCCAGAAATTAGCCAAAAGTGAAGTCCAGAAAAAATCAGGATCCCTTCTTGATAAGATTACCGGTGAAAAGGAACAACTATCCC
>JAPLJQ010000306.1 GCA_026388495.1 Deltaproteobacteria bacterium
TGAAAGGACTGGATTCCCGCCTGCGCGGGAATGACAACTTAGACAAAATGCGGAGCAATTCAAAGGTCTCACAGTCTCGAAAGCCGGAATCCAGTATTATCAAGTATTTCATAGATTCCGGGTCAAGCCCGGAATGACGAACAGAGGAGTTATGCAAAGGTCGTATTTGATAACGGGAGGCGCCGGATTCATCGGTTCCAATATCGCGGCAACCCTTTTAAAAAACGGGGAGCGCGTCCGCATTCTCGATAATTTTTCTTCGGGAAAAAAAGAGAACCTTATCCTCGCCCCGGAACCGGCGGGATCATCCCTGGAGATCATCGAAGGGGACATCCGTGATCCGGAAATCTGCCGCCGTGCCGTTCGCGGCGCCGATTACGTCCTCCACCACGCCGCTCTCATATCAGTGCCGCAATCCACGAAGAATCCCGCTCTGGCGAACGACATCAATATCACGGGCACCCTGAACATGCTCCTTGCCGCCAGGGATGAAGGCGTCAGGCGATTCATCCTAGCCTCGTCCTGCGCCGTATACGGTGACGGGACGTCCGATGTTTCCGGCCCCATAGATGAAACCTCATTTGCACCCGTGAATGAAGCGATGAAGCCACGGCCTCTCTCCCCTTACGCCCTCGGTAAACTGGCCGGCGAAGAATATTGCCGGATATTTTACGAACTTTACGGTTTGGAAACAATCGCCCTGCGCTACTTCAACGTCTTCGGTCCGAAACAGGACCCCGCATCGGAATATGCCGCCGTCATCCCGAAATTCATCATCGCCCTCCTGTCGGGGAAATCCCCCATCATCTTCGGAGACGGTGAGCAAACAAGGGATTTCATCTACGTTGACGACGTCGTCCGGGCAAACCTCCTCGCCTGCAAGACTTCCGGCGCGGCGGCGGGAAAGACATTCAATGTGGCCTGCGGCAAGCGGGTGACCGTCAATGCGTTGCTGAATGAACTTAAGGCTATCCTCGACATAGATTTGATACCCGTATTTAAGGATGCGCGATCGGGAGACATCCGCCATTCCTGGGCGAACATTACGCTTGCACAAAAGCTCCTCGGATTCGAGCCGGGATGCTCATTGCGCGACGCCCTGTCACAAACCGCAAACTGGGCCAAAAAGACAATAGCCTCAGAGGTGTAGCAGTAAATCGTGACAATTATGCCTCCGGAAAGTCAGGAGACCTTTGAATTTCTCAGTATAGGGTCTAATTTGTCATTCCCGAGAAGGCGGGAATCCAGTCCTTTCGATACCTTATGGATTCCCGCCTTCGCGGGAATGACAGAAATGGGGCATTTTTCAAAGGTCTCTAAACATGTCAAAGTTTGAGAGCTTAGAATTTCCCCACTCTGTGTCATTCCGATAAGCAATAGCGACGAGGAATCTTAATGATTTTGTGTTCTTTAAGATTTCTCGTTTCACTCGAAATGACAAAATTCAAAGCTCTCGATAAAATGAAAGGCCTGATTTCATGATACTGATTACGGGCGGAGCGGGCTACGTCGGCTCCCACACTAACAAGCAACTCAACCGGAACGGATATGAAACGGTTGTCTTCGACAACCTGGTGTACGGACATCGAGAATTCGTGAAGTGGGGCGAATTCTTTTTCGGCGTTCTTGCCAACAGAAAAAGCATCCGCCACTGTTTCACGACATACCCCATTGAGGCGGTGATGCACTTCGGTGGCTTTACCTATGTGGGCGAATCGGTTACCGATCCTTCCGGATATTACGGAAATAATGTCGTTAACACCTTGAATCTCCTCGATATCATGAAGGAGTATCAGACAAAATATTTCATTTTTTCTTCCTCCTGCGCCGTTTACGGCATCCCCCAGCGGATACCTCTAACGGAAGACCATCCACAGCATCCCATCAATCCGTACGGCAGAACCAAACTCATGGTCGAGGATATCCTGAAAGATTACGACCGGGCCTATGGTATCAGGTACGTCAACCTGCGATACTTCAATGCCTCCGGAGCCGATCACGATGGAGAAATCGGCGAGCGTCATGACCCGGAAACCCACCTCATCCCGCTCGTTCTGGATGCCGCCATAGGAAATAAGGAAGATATTAAAATATTCGGGACAGATTACGACACCCCGGACGGGACCTGCATCCGGGATTACATCCACGTCACGGACCTGGCCGATGCGCATCTTCTGGCGCTGGCCCA
>JAPLJQ010000142.1 GCA_026388495.1 Deltaproteobacteria bacterium
CCCATGCCCAGGCGTGGGCACAACGAAACATGAAAATCCTCCCCTGCCCCCCTTTAGCAAAGGGGGGGTTGAGGGGATTTTCATATAAAAGCGTATAGCGGCTCCCCTACACCCTTAAAAGAGAGCTTTGAATTTTGCCATTTCGAAGAGCGTTAGCGACGAGAAATCTTAATGATTTTATGTATGTTAAGATTTCTCCTTTCAGTCGAAATGACAATATTGGCAGTTTTTCAAAGCTCTCTAAAAATGTCCGAACCCGACGTCATTTTTACCTGATGACCGGTAACAGATAGGGGGCGACAAATGCAGGCAACCTGATATTACGCCTTTTGATGAATGTCAAGGGTATTTAGACGAGAAACCCCACCCCGTAATCCGGCAGGATGGGGTTTCCCATTACGAGAACAAGAACCTACGCGAGCTCAATCACTAAAGGCGTGGTGTTGGAAATATTATCTGAAACAGGGCACCTGCTCTCTATTTCTCTTATAAAAACCTTCTTTTCTTCATTGGACATATCCGAGTCGACAGTTAGAGTCACTTTTATACCTGTCATTCCGGCTCTGTTTTCCCTGCTTTTACCGAGCAATACCTCTGTATCAAACGCCCCTTCAACCTTCATGTCCAAACCATTCAATTTGATCCTCTTCTGGTTTGCAATGATTCTTGCTGCCGTGGCAATGCAACCCGCAAGAGCAGTTAAAAAATATTCAAGGGGGTTTGGCCCTGCTTCAGTCCCGCCGGCTGCCACCGGTTGGTCAACATAAATGATACGATCTCCCGCTTTTACTTCAACTTTGAATTTCTCATCCAACTTGGCCTCAATACTGATTGTTTTCATTTTTGCCATTGTACTTCCTCCTGAAATTATTATTCTCTACCACTTCGCTACCCTGGAATTGAAAAACGGTTATCCTGCGTTTAAGCCGCCCTTCCGGTTCAATCCCTTTCTGTCCCGTTTAGACGGTAAGAAGACCCAAAAGGATACACTGTTTTTTAGGGGGGTGTGGATAAGCGCCGTTTGAAGATGTTATTGACGGGTCGTATTAAAGGTGTTCCGTATCGCTATTTAGGGCAGCAGACGAGTTCGTTCCGCTCGTCCCGGTAGAGGGTACACTCGGAGCCGATATCCTTTTTCAGTCTTGCACGGGCGCGGTGGAGCCTGATTTTGACGGCGTCGAGGCTGAGATCGAGAATATCGGCAATCTCGCGGTTTTTCATTCCTTCAAATTCACTGAGGAGCACAACGACACGTTCGCTCTCAGGCATCCGCTTCATGATGCGGTAAATGCAGACATTCATGTCGCGCCTCATAAGGCCTTTTTCGGCGTCATGTAATTTTTCATCGCTTAAGACGTTTCGCCTACAGTTGACGTCAACGTCGTCCAAGGATACTGTCGTCCGGCGTGTCGAAGCGGAACGGCCATGATCCAGCGCGACATTGGTGGCGATACGGTAAATCCAGGTGGCAATGCTTGATTCTCCCCGAAAATTATCCAAACTGCGGCTGACCTTCTCGAACACGATCTGCGTCAAGTCTTCCGCATGATTCTTGCCCACCATGCCGCTCAAATAGTTGAAGATCCGCGGCCGGAATTCGCCGTGAATTTTTTGGAAATCATCCGATGTTATTGCTTTCATAGTCACCCGTTTCTTTTCTGAGCCCTTCTCTATCGGAGGTTAGTAACATGGATGAAACAAGAAAGAGTATCGCTGCGGCTCCAAGTATAATCCCAAAAACTTTCATACGACCTCCTTGTGTTTTTTGGGTAATTGAAGGGACTGTGCCGTTGGATATAGATCTGCCGTGTCAAGTTTTATATTATTATAAATTTTGATAAGATGTCCATAATTTATTTTACCGGATTTTTTGAACACGTGGCTTTAGATTGCCTGCAAATCTATCGTGAGGCGCAGATGATTCAGGTCCGTTTTATCAGATATCAGATAACGGAAGCGGCGCGCCTTCCCTGTAAAATTACATTTAGCGCTTGAATATTCGATAATTTTCTGTACTATTGCGCCATCAGACATATTCATCCTGTACGTATTTCTTGATCTTGACGAAAGAGGAGAAACCTCATGGCGGCAAATGAAGTCTATGTGCGGAACCATCTTTACTTTGTACCCCTCGCCGATCTTCAACCCGATCCCAACCAGCCCAGAAAATATTTAGACGCAACAGCTTTGGAGGAACTTACCGCCTCCATCGTCCAACACGGCGTTCTGGAGCCTATCCTCTTCCGGCAGGAAAACGGCCTCCTCTATGTCGTCGCCGGAGAGAGGCGCACTGCCGCGGCGAGAAAGGCCGGCCTAACCACAATCCCCGCAGTTTTTATCGACAGCAAAAACCACTCGGAAATATCCCTCGTGGAAAACCTGCTCCGCCAGGACCTGACCCCCGTGGAAGAGGCGGAGGCTATGGACCGGATCATTAAGGATCACGCCTACCGGCAGGAGGACCTCGCCCAAATGCTCGGCAAGTCCAGGGTTATTGTCACGGAAACCCTCTCGCTGAACAAGTTGCCAAAAGATGTTCAGGATGACTGCCGCAAAGACCCGTCCATACCGAAGCGTGCCCTTATCGAAATCGCCCGGAAAAAGCAGGAGCAGAGCATGAGCACCGCTTACTGGAAATACAAGGCCAAAATGAACCCCAAGAAAAAAACGCAGACGGGCGTCAAGGCGAGCAAGGCGCAAAGCACCTTCAACGTCATGGACAACGCAGAGGGAAAAATTAAAACCTTAGAGATTCAAAACCTGTCAGCAGAGGAGAAGCAGAACTTCATCATCGCCCTGAATAATCTGAAACGGGCCATCGAGAATACGCTGGCAGCGGCGACAGAGGAAAAACCGAGCAAAAATTTAGCATGAAAATGATCAGCCGTTGCGTTAGATCGTTTATAATATCATATAGATAAGTCATGTCGACGCGTCGACATGACCCCTAATTTTCTTTCCATGTCATTGTTGCTGTTGCTTCATGAAAGCGATTAGCGAGGTCAAAATCAGGATATATAAGATTGCAAATGTTCAGGACGTGTTTTGGATCAACTTATTGAATATGGGATGAAATGTGCAAATGCTTGGAAGCTTATGCTCCGCGCATGCAGCCTGAGGCTGCCTTCCTGTTATCCACAGAACGCCAATCTTAAGGAAAATGCTGGACTTCAAACCGTTATTAATAATTTTATTTTAATCCATCATTGTGCTATAAATTCTGGAAATATTGTCACAGCAGAAATAGGATGTTTATAAGTTAACAACGTCCTTCTGCTCTAAATTAAGCATGCACAGATCTTTCCAAAGCAAGTAAGGAGCAAGGTATGAAAATATTTCTGCAAAGATGTGAAGGATTCATTAAAAGTGAAAGATCGCGATTTGCAGTTATAGTGTTAAGCATTTGTCTTTCTGGGTTATGCTTTTACGGTGGTGTGGGCGTTGCGGAAGCAGGCACAGGGCCGGGTGCTTCTCAAGAATTTGAACTGCCGGTTGATATTATCAGGGATCTGATCGTTTCCAAATTTCCCGCTAAATATATTACTGTGACGAGGGCAACAGCAAACCAGATTGATCTTGATTATCCAATGATACCCGGAACGTGTCATATAGAACTTGACCGGGTGAATGAGAATCGCACTAAGTTCACAATCCAGTGCCAATCTGGCCATCTTTTCATCGGCAGATCAGATCTTAGGAGTATGGAGCAACACAAGGTAGAGCAACTGACCAAACTTGTATCGGATGCCCGGTTGGACATGAGGATACGGCAACAGGAAACAGACCGGGCTCAAGCGCTTGAAAACCAGAGAGCGCAGCAGATGAAGGAGATGTTAAAGGAGGTGGTTTCAGCTTCCAAAGGGCAAAAAGAGCAGGTGCATGCTGTTACAGTTGTATCGGACATTGACAAGCCTGCTTACCGTATTTCAGAGAGAATAAATGATTTTGCCGTAGTCGTAGGTATTGGCAAATATTTGGAGATTCCCGATGCGCAATTTGCAGAACGAGACGCAGAAGCGGTGAAAAATCATCTTCTAGCAATGGGGTTCCCGAGTCGCAATGTTGTCCACCTGAGCGGTGAAAGGGCGGGATATAAAGCGATCGAAAAATTTGTGGAGACCTGGTTGCCCAAAAATACGGACGAGAACAGCCGCGTTTTTTTCTACTTTTCCGGACATGGATCGCCCGACCCGCAAACCGGGAAGGCATATCTCCTACCCTACGATGGTGATCCCAACTTCCTGGAAAACACCGGCTACCCTATCAGCAGGCTCTATTCAAAACTGAACTCCCTTTCGGCACAAGAGGTGATCGTCATTTTAGACGCGTGTTTCTCTGGGTCAGGAGGGAGGTC
>JAPLJQ010000192.1 GCA_026388495.1 Deltaproteobacteria bacterium
AGATCTTGTTTAGATTTTTCGATTTGGGATTGATTTGCTTTATAATGGTGAAACGGTGCGATGAGATTCCCATCTGATTCTGCATGATATCAAATAGCCATTCTCCTTTTTTTACGACATAGGGTCGGACTTTCTGCTGGGAAATGGCCGTCTTTTTCAATGAAAGATGAGCAGTGTCTTCCTTTGCACAGAGTTCATAACCCGGGTTTATCAGAGGTAGAACAAAAAGAAGAACAAGAAAGCGATGTCGTATACGTGAATAGCTCATATCAATACCCTCGTCGGGAGATTCACTTGTCGTTAAAGGAATAAATTATTTGATATCATCTACCTGAATCCATGAAAAAAGTCAAATGACCATCTATAAGATGATTCATCTGGAGGTAAGGATGAATTGTTTAAAAACGTGATTGAATACCGCACAACTCAAACCGTTATTCACCTTAAATAATATAATGATCTTAATGAAGTGTCCGTACTTCCATAAGCATTTATGTTTCATCATGTATCAGGGAGAACAATTTGAATTCACCATGCAGTAATTATTTTTCAAAGATATTAAATATTATGATGATCGTGGTTGCACAATCAAAGTCAAGTGATATAATATCTTGTTTTTTTACAATATTGAACGTTGAAATTCTCAATGACTTTCAGTAGCGGGACATTCACAATTTCAGGAGGTTTTTTAAGATGGGTGATGCAGACAAACAGGCTGCTTTTATGAAGGAGATGCAGGCCAGGCTTGATAAGAAACTAAAGGAGCACGAGATCTCGATAGTAGAACACTGGAAATCACAGCTTGATAAATTAATATCCATGAAACCGGACGGAATCGCTTCCCTTCAGTTGCAAATGAAAAGAATTTCCGATATGATGTCCAACCGGATCAAAATGCTGAAAAAGGAGTGAAATGCAAGATATAACAAATTTTTTATTCGAAGTGGGTATGTTGAAGAAAACACCGAGAACGGGCTTTCAGTTTCTCGGTTCCGGAAGTGAATCTGTGGCGGAACATATCTTAAGAACGGTATTTATCGGTTATGCATTAAGTAAAATGGAGCCGGGTGTGGATGAATATAAAGTGCTTAAAATATGCCTTGTCCATGATCTTCCCGAAGCCAGGACGGGAGATATGAACTATATGTATAAAAAGTACGTGACGGTAGATGAACTGAAAGCGGTAGATGAACTGACGGAGACTTTGTTCTTTGGTGAAGATATCAAAGCCGCCATCAGTGAATTTAATGAAAGAACGACAAGAGAATCTCTTATTGCCCACGATGCAGACCAACTTTCCCTGATTCTTCAACTTAAGGAGTGTGGGGATCTTGGTAATAAATACAGTGAGGAATGGATAAAGTATGCGAGCATGCGGCTGTATACAAAAAACGCAAAAAAGCTGGCAGGCAGTATTCTGAAAACAGATTCAGCCGAATGGTGGTTCAAAGATAAAAGTGACTGGTGGATAAACGGCAATCACAACGGTAAATGAGGGAATGGCCGTCTGCAGACCCTTCTTTCTGTGAGGGTTCTTGTTAATGCCACCTTTGTTGACGCAAATGCACCATTCCTGAAATAAACGCATAAATTTAAGGGCAAATATAGAGGTCAATGTATCCATGGGAACAAAGAAGCAGAAGAGAACGACGGATATAAAGGTAAAGAAGAAGAAAAAAAGCATCAGGAAATCTTTACTTTATTTCATCGTTGCCGTTGTGGTGGTGTTTCTCATTTTGTTGTTTGTGAGTCTTTTTGAATACGTGTTTCCTCCGACAAAGGATACCGTCACCAAGAAGAAGGAAAAGCAACAGGTCACACTTTACTTTTCAGATGCCAATGAGAGGTTTTTAATTCCGGAAAAGAGATATATCCCGAAAGAAAATAATCCTGAACAACAGGCGAAAGAAGTGGTGAAAGCCTTGTTGGATGGCTCGAAAACAAAGCTCATCAATACATTTCCTGAAAAGGTAAAGCTTGAAAGTATAAAAATTGATGAAGGGCAGACTGCCTATGTGAGTTTTGATCATAATCTTGTTCAGCTTCATCCGGGTAGCAGTGCCAGCGAAATGGCTACCATCTATTCGCTGACCAACAGTCTGATTCAGAATGTTTCGGGCATCAAAAAAGTAAAACTGCTGATTGCGGGCAAGGAAATAGAATCTATTAAGGGACACATTGATACGAGGCAACCCTTTACGATGAATAAAGAATTGCTGGCGCCGGGATCAAAGGAAGGATAATCCTGAACCATGTCTTTACGACAAAAATTATCAAGGACGAGAAATATCGGGATTGTAGCTCATATTGATGCCGGCAAGACGACGGTAACGGAGAGGATTCTCTTTTATACGGGGAAAGTATATAAAATGGGTGAAGTCCATGACGGCGAAGCAACAATGGACTGGATGCCTCAGGAACAGGAGAGAGGGATAACCATCACGTCTGCAGTCACGGCTTGCAGTTGGGAAAACCATGAGATTCAGATTATTGATACGCCGGGTCACGTCGATTTTACCATGGAGGTTGAAAGGTGTCTCCGGGTACTTGATGGAGCACTGGTTGTTTTTTGTGCTGTAGGGGGGGTTGAACCTCAATCCGAGACCGTCTGGCATCAGGCCGATAAATATAGCGTTCCCAAAATTGCTTTTATCAATAAGATGGACCGTGTGGGTGCAAATTTTTTCGGAACCCTCAATATGATGAAGGAAAGGTTTAATTCCATCCCTCTGGCCATACAGATTCCTTATGGTCAGGAGGAGAACTTTACCGGCGTTGTGGATCTGATCAGAGAGAATCTCATTACGTGGCATGAAAATTCCCTGGGTGTATCATTTTCACTGGGGGATATTCCGTCCGATATTCTTTCTCAGGTGCAGGAATATCGTGAAAAATTGATTGAAACGCTTGCGGAGATGGATGATCAAATCGCAGAGAAATATCTGGAGGGAAGCAGCATTTCAGAAGAAGAGATTATAAAAGCCGTCAGGCAGGCAACCCTTTCTCTAAAAGCCGTACCTGTGATGTGTGGTACTGCCTTGCGGAACCAGGGCATTCAACCCCTCATGGACGCCATCGTTAATTTTCTCCCTTCGCCGGAAGATGTCCCGCCCGTCAGGGGACTCAATCCATTAACGGGTCATGAAGAAACCAGATTGAGCAACGACAGGGAGCCTTTAGCCGCCCTGGCGTTCAAGGTCATGCAGGATGATGGACGGAAATTGACTTATCTGAGAATTTATTCGGGGCATCTTCAGATGGGTCATGACATCTACAATGTATCGATCAGGAAAAAAGAAAAGATTTCGCGACTTCTGAAAATGCATGCGAACAAGAGGGAGCGAATCGATCAATGCGGCGCGGGGGGAATCGTTGCCGTTGTAGGGCTCAAAGAAACGACCACCGGAAATACCCTCTGTGATGAGTCCCACCCGATTCTTCTGGAACCGATAGAGTTTTATGAACCCGTCATCAGTCAGGCAATCGAAGCGAAGACCCCCGCCGATCAGGAGAAATTGTCCGTTGCTCTTACCAAGCTGATGGAAGAAGATCCCACAATCAGAGTAAAGTATGAAGATGAAACGGCCCAAACCGTAATTTCGGGCATGGGGGAACTGCACCTTGATATTATCATTGACAGACTGAAAAGGGAATTTAATACCCTTGTGAACGTTGGTAAACCCCGGGTTGTGTACAGGGAAACCATTCAGAAGCGGGTAGAGGCGGAAGGCCGTTTTGAGAAGGAGCTGGGTGAAAAGAAACATTTTGGTCATGTGAAAATCACTGTCGAGCCGAAAGCGAGGGGAACGGGAATAGCATGTGTAGAGCTCATAGATGAAGCCACCATCCCTTCTGATTTTCATGAGGCCATTGAAGAGGGCATCCGGGAATCAACACTGAGCGGCGTTTTGGCTGGCTACCCTGTTGTAGATGTTAAAATTACGATAACAGGCGGATCTTTCCGAGAAGGAGAGTCTACAGAACTCGGTTATAAGATCGCAGCGTCATCCGCTGTGAGAGATGGCTGCCTGCGGGCCGATCCTACGCTTCTTGAACCTCTCATGATGGTGGAGATCATCACACCCAGGGAATTTATGGGAGAGGTCATCGGAGATATCAACGCCAGAAGGGGAGAAATTCAGGCCATATCAACAAAAGGACCGATCAGTGAAATCAAGGCGAAGGTACCCTTGAAGGCCATGTTTGGATATTCGACAGATATTCGCTCGGCGACCCAGGGACGAGCCACCTTCTCCATGCAGTTTTATGCTTATGACAAGGTTTAACGAAAGCCCGTTTATTTGGTAACTCAAATATGTCGCCTGTTTTGAAGATTCTCAGGATTATCGGTGGATTATACAGGGAGCGTTCCTTCCAGATTGCCCTCGTGACCCTGAGTATCATATTTTTGAGCTCCATCGGTGTTTATTACTTTGAACAGACAAATACAGATGCCAACATTCATTCCATATGGGATGGTATCTGGTGGGCCGTCGTTACCATGGGAACGGTGGGTTATGGCGACAAGTACCCGGTAACTCCCGGTGGAAGGATCGTGGGGCTGTTCCTCATATTTACCGGTGTTGGTTTGATGTCTTTGTTTACAGCAACCATCGCCTCTATATTTGTGGAAAAGAAAATGAAGGAGGGGAAGGGCTTGGAAACGGTTAAAGATAAGGACCATGTCGTTATATGTGGCTGGAATAAATATACCGAAGAGGTACTTCAGGGGTTGACGACGTATGGAACAATGTTGGAGATGCCCATCATTCTCATTAATGAGCTTTCCGTGGATGAGATAGACGCCCTGAAACTCAAGTATCATAAAAATAATCTGAAATTCCTCAGAGGAAATTATGTTCATGAGGATGTCCTGCTGAGGGCCAACATTACAAAGGCACGATTCGCTTTGATCATGGCCGATATTTCAGGGAGTCATGGACTGGAGAGGATCGATGAACGTACAACCCTCGCCGCTCTTACCATCAAATCCATCGCTCCCCATGTGAAAACCGTTGCCGAACTTCTGGATAGTGAAAACAGGCAGCATCTGAGAAGGGCAAACGTTGATGAGGTCATTGTAAGGGGAGAACACATCGGATCACTTCTGGCAACGGCGATAAATTCACCGGGGATACCCCGGATTATTTCAAGCATGCTGTCTCTGGGCGATAACAATAAATTGTGGCGGGTGGACATTCCCAGGAACTTCATCGGCAAGACGTTCAAGGAACTGAACGTCTTTTACCGTGAAAAGCACCATGCCATTCTGATTGGAATTTTGAAGGAGAAAAAGGCGATGAAACTGGAGGATCTGCTCTCGGACAATACCTCCGTTATCGATACTTTTATCAAGGAAAAAATCAAGGAGTCGAAAAAAGACTTTTTATATAAGAGAGATGAGACTCAGTTTATGGTAAATCCCGAAGATGGGTATATCCTTGGCGGAGATGAATTTGCCATCATCCTTTCCAGGGTGATACCACAGAAAACAGCATAAATGAAAAGACATGGCAGGAAAGATGATTGACGAAAGCTCAGGAGATATATGATGGAAAAGGATATTTCTCTCTTGAAAGAGATTACCCTCTTTAAGGATCTCCCCATGGAAAAGATTAGGAAAATTGTGAATATATTGCGCAGGGTGACCTTCGCGGAAAGCGAGATCATCATGAAGGAGGGCGATTCCGGTGACACAATGTACATCATTCTGGAGGGATCGGTTGAGGTCGTAAAGAGTCTCGTCATAGGGGATATGGATGATGAGGATGTGGGAAAGAACAAGGTATTTACGAGACTGGACGGTAAACAGCATGCCGTGTTTGGTGAAATTGCTCTTCTGGAGGAATTAAGAAGAACGGCAACGATCAAGGCAATCACGAATTGTGTCTTATATGAAATTAAGAAGGATGATTTTTTGAAACTTGCTGAAGAGGATTATGAGCTGGGTTACCGTATTTTACTGAATATTGCCAGGGTTGTCAGTGCAAGGTTGAGGAAGGCGGATGAAGAGACAGTTAAACTGACAACTGCCCTGAGCATCATCTTGCAGGAAACATAATAGGATAAAGTTTGAAGAACTTGAAAAATAGATTCGGCTTTTATCGGAATCGTTTGTAATAACTTCCGATTCGTATCGAGGAATCCATTTATAAAAAAGTTTCTAAATAAACCAGAAGGAATCTTATGGAGAAGGCAACAAATGGAAAGGACTATTCTCAGAGGGCGTCATTCGGTACCCTTCTTGATAAGGACAAGTTGTTAAAAAGTATCTTCCGGATCAGCACGTCTCTCACCGCACCCTCAAATGTTAATGAAATTCTCACTCGAATCCTGGATGAAGTGGTTGATACCATTGGTTTCGATATGGGCATCATTCGTCTTCTCGATGAGACAAAAAAATATCTAGAAACCAAGGTTGTGAAAAATTACGGTCCTGAAGAGATAAAAATAGCTTTTTCTGTCGCCCTGAGTCTTGATGAACATGATTGTATATCTACAAAAGTTGCGAAATCCGGTCAGCCTATAGCAATTGAAGATGCAGCAACTGACGCAAGAATTACTGAGACTGACCGGATGCTGACAAAAATCTACAACCAGGGGTCCATCGTATGCGCACCCCTTAAAATCGGCGACGATGTCATCGGAACGATTGCCGCCTGGTGCAAAGAGGAAACAAAGTTTTTCCCCGAGGAAATCAGCCTCTTTCTGACCTTTGCTAACCAGATGAGCATTATTATTCAAAATACATGGCTTTTCGAAACCAATGCGGAAAAGATCCGTCAGCTTATGACTCTCCAGGAGGCTGTTTCCGAGATCAACATAAGTCGCGTCCTCGATAACCGGATCCTTGATATTCTTAATAAGAGCGCCCTGAAGATTGCGAAAGCCGACAAGGTTCTGGTCTATTTCCTGGATATAGAGAAAGACCGGTGTCTGGTGACTGACGGTGGTAAAGTATTTATTGAGGAGAAGAATACCTACGATGACAAGATCGGAAAGAGCATTTTAAAGGAGGCGATAGATAAGGACAAAATTATTGTTCGACGTGAATTATCTGATGACCACGTGGTTACCGTTTGTGTTTATCCCGGTTATTCTTCAGAAATAGCCTTTCCTTTTCACATCAAAAACAAGTTTACAGGCGCCCTTTATCTGGCCAAGCGGTCTGGCAGCTATTCGCAGGGTCAGATCAACATCCTGGATGTCCTGGTAAAAAACGCCGTTACATCGTACGACAATGCCATCATGCACTCCATGTTGTCACTTGAAGCAAAAACGCTGAAGACGGAGGTGGAAAAACTCAAGGAAAGAGAAGATATTCTCCTTGGTTTTCATAATATTCTTGGAAAGTCCAAAAAAATGCTGGGTCTGTTTCATGTCGTTGAAGAAGTGGCCGCCCACAATACCAACATTTTGATTCAGGGTGAAAGCGGCACCGGTAAAGAACTGATTGCCCGTGCAATCCACAAGCAGAGTGACAGGAACGCAAAGCCCTTCGTGGACGTTAATTGTGCGGCAATTCCCGGGACGCTTCTTGAAAGTGAACTCTTCGGCTATGAAGCCGGTGCATTCACTGACGCACGTAAAAGGAAAATAGGTCTTCTTGAGTATGCAAATGGTGGAACCCTGCTTTTGGACGAAGTAGGAGACATGGGCATCCATCTGCAGGTCAAGTTCATGAGAATGTTGGAGAATGGCTACATCCGGAGATTGGGCGGGACGGATAATATTCCCGTTGATGTCCGGTTCATATTTTCAACAAACAAGGACCTTGTTAAGATGGTAAATGAGGGATCGTTCCGCGAGGATCTCTTTTACAGGATCAGTGTCGTTCCCATCATGATCCCGCCACTTCGGGAGAGGGGAGATGACATCATTCTTCTGGCACGATTTTACGTGGAAGAATTCAATAAGAAATTCGGTAAGAAAGTAAAAGGCCTCAGTAAGGATGCCGAACTTGTTTTCAAGGCCTATCAATGGCCCGGGAACGTTCGAGAACTGAAGAACATCATTGAGCGTGTGATGATTATCCAGAGTATCGGGAACATTATAATGCCGGAAAATCTCCCTGGAGAAATCAAAACGACACAGCAGCAAAAACAGTTTAAGATAGATATTGATGATTTTATTTCTTTACTGTCTGAGGGCGTTGATTACACGGCTGTTACTCAAAAGATAATTACAGAAATTAAAGAAAAAATACTTGAAAACGCCCTGGAAATAAGCGGAGGAAATAAAACCATGGCGGCAAAGCATTTGAGCATTTCGCGTTATAAGCTTATCAGGGAACAGAAGAAAATCGGCAGACAGATGAATTGAGAGATCGTATGTGCATAAAACGCACAGCATGTGCGTTTTATGCACATACGATGAAAGGTGTGATTGTATTGTATTTTCCATCATGGGGTGATTTTAACTGTGCAATATCCGCACGATTCACGTGACTTTTATGAAGGATGATATCGATCACGGGTGCTTTACGGCGATTTATTAAATATCACCATACGATGTTCGCAATTCGTAATTAGTTGTATTTCAAAGCAAATATTTTATTGTCGTATTTTAAACGACAGCTGATCGTTTTTTAATGTCAAGCTGGCATCTATCTTGCGGTACAGAAAAGCAACGAAGAGACCTCATGGAGAATGGAAGAAACCTTTAGGAATAATCTTAATGAAATGATTCATGAAAGGTAATTCTCTTGAGGTCTCGCTGCAATCATACTCATTTATAGATAAATTAATGGAAAAGGAGGAGAAAAAAAGTCAGTCGCAGAACGAGGATCAGGAAGAATTGTCAATTTTGGAATTTGGGTTTGTATATGATTTTTTCATATCAAAAGGAAAAAGCGGCGACCTAGGAAAACAGGCAAAAAAAGAACAAACAAAAAATAAAAATAAAAGTAAATTTCAAGACAGTGATCAAAGCGTAGCGTTTTTTCTTCCTGATTTTTTTACACACGACGATTAGTTCTGCTTATGAGGAGAAAAACTTAGTAAAATCGGTGGATGGTTTCCTTCCCCTCCTTTGCCATCCACCGACCCCTTACCAGAGGTTCAGAGAGTGGGGTCGGCATTTATGATCCCTTTTAGTTTTCATAGCGGTGGATGGTTTCCTTTCCCTCATTTAACCATCCGCCTTTTTTTATCTAAAATTCAGAGACAACATACCGTTCACAATGGATATGTTTTTTACCCACCCTGTCCGGGGGGCAGGGAATATCATTCAGCACTACAACCGGATAGATCATCACAGATTAAACCTGAAATAGGCAATGTCTCCATCAGAGATGATGTAATCTTTACCCTCTGAACGGATAAGACCGTTTTCTTTAGCCTTCACCATACTGCCGATTTTGATGAATGCATCAAAATGAATAACCTCAGATCTTATGAATCCCTTTTCCATGTCACTGTGAATTCTGCCCGCTGCCGCAGGCGCACGTGTTCCCTTGGGAATAGTCCAAGCACGGAGTTCAGAACCAGCCGTTGTGTAAAAGGTTATTAATCCCAGGAGGTCATAGCCCGCTCTGATCAGTTGCTGAAGGCCTGATTCTGCAAGACCGAGCTCATGGAAGAATTCCTGTTGCTCTTCTTTCGGTAACTCGGAGATTTCAGCTTCCAGGTCACCGCAGATGACGATTACTTTTGCATCTTCTTTCTCGGCGATGGATTTCACGCGCGTGATATAATCATGATTTCCTTCTTTCAGAATAGATTCACTGACATTGACGACGTATAAAACTTTTTTTAACGTCAGAAGGTGAAGGTCTCTTACGATTTCTTTTTCCTCATCGTTAATCGGAACGTTTTTCATGGGGATTCCTTTATCCAGAGAATCCATAATACGCTCACAAAGACCAACCTCTTTACGGGCGAGCTTGTCGCCTGATTTTGCCGGTCTGTCAACCCTGGCGATTTTCTTTTCCAGGGTCTCAAGATCGGCAAGGATGAGTTCGGTGGCGACGGTTTCGATGTCGCGCACAGGGTCGATCGTGCCGTTGACATGAACAACGGAGGGGCTATCGAAGCCGCGTACGATGTGAACGACGGCATCCACTTCCCGGATATGTCCGAGGAATTTGTTGCCCAGGCCTTCGCCCCGGCTCGCACCCGCTACGAGACCGGCTATGTCGAGGAATTCTATGGCGGTATGAGTGACTTTGGGGGGCTTGATGATTTCAGCGATTTTTTCGAGTCTCTGATCGGGAACGGAGACAATGCCGACATTCGGGTCAATGGTGCAGAAAGGATAATTGGCCACTTCAGCCCCGGCTGCGGTCAGGGCATTGAAGATGGTGGATTTCCCGACGTTTGGAAGGCCTATGATTCCGCATTTAAACCCCACAAAATTCTCCCTTCTTAATGTCCGGTTGTTATTTTTTACCGCTGTCTGCAGAAATTATAAAGACGTCAAAATTATTGTCAAGTTCTTTCGACTGGTGGTGGCTCCATATTCCAGATGCACGGTCATCCAAGGTCACACCAAGAAAGGTTACACAGGTAAAAGTATAAAACTGCCCAATTTTTGTCTAATCAAAGATAAATATCGATTTTATCCGCTTTATTGAATTTGCTGGGATCATTTAATGAAATGGGGAAGAAAGAGGGCAATCTGGGGAAAGAGGATCAGAAGAATAGCTGTTACCAGTTGCGCCATGAGCAAGTGCATGGCCCCCTTGAAGATAACAGGGAGAGGAATATCCCTTGCAACCCCTGCGACAACATAGACGTTGATGCCCACCGGCGGTGTGATGACGCCCATTTCCGTGACCACAACAATAATGACGCCGAACCAGATGGGATCAAAACCGAGGGTGGTAACAACAGGGAAGAAAATGGGAATGGTGAGCATGATCATGGCCAGGGAATCCATGAGACAGCCCATGATGAGATAAATGAAGAGGATAAGTCCCATGACAACGTATCGGGGTACCTGAAGCTCAGACACCCAAGTTCCGATTTCTGTGGGAATGGATGTCACTGCAAGAAAATGTCCGAAAACCGTGGCGCCTGCCACGATGACCAGGATCATACAGGATATCCGGGTCGTTTCCTGGAGGGACAGCAAGAAACCCTGCCAGGATAGGTTGCGTCCGATCAGGGCGATGATGAGTGTCCCAAAGGCGCCGATCGCCGCCGCCTCCGTGGGTGTAAAAATGCCGATGAACAGGCCTCCCATGACCAGGATGAAGAGAATGAATGTTTCGATCACTCCAGAAAGGGAGGCGATTTTCTCTTTCAGGGTTGACTTTGGAGCCCGTTCGCAGAGCCCCGGTTGCACATGCGTCCAGATTAAAACCGTTGCCACAAACAGCAAGCTCAGCAGAATGCCGGGAAGGACGCCGGCCATGAAAAGCTTGCCCACGGACTGTTCTGTCATGATCCCGTAGATGATGAATATGGTGCTCGGCGGGATGAGAATGCCCAGGCTTCCCCCAGCCGCGACGACGCCTGTTGCCAGTGCGGGA
>JAPLJQ010000400.1 GCA_026388495.1 Deltaproteobacteria bacterium
CACAGGCCATGGAGGATGTCATCAAACGCTATGGCGGCATTGATGTCCTCGTGAATTGTGCAGGCACTACCCTGCGAGCGCCTTTTACCGATTGCACCATATCGGTTTTGCGAAAAGTCATGGATGTGAATTTTTTCGGATACGTGAACTGCACCAAGGCAGCTCTGCCGAGTCTGATGGAAAGAAAAGGGTCGATTGTAGTGATCTCCAGTATTGCAGGATTTGCCCCCGTGCTGGGCAGGGCAGGGTACTGTGCAAGCAAGCATGCCCTCCACGGTCTCTTTAACACCTTGCGGGTGGAACTGAGGAGTACGGGCGTCCACGTCATGATCGTCTGCCCGGGCTTCACAAAAACCAATCTCCAGAGCAGGGCCCTTGCCGGAAATGGGGGAATGGCAAAGGACCCCAGAACCCAATATGGGAAAGAGTCATCACCCGAACGTGTGGCCGAGGCCGTTTATGACGGGGTCATGAGCAGAAAAAGATGGATTGTCCTGACGGCCGTTGGCAAACTTGTCCACCTGTTATGCAAGGTGTCACCCGCTCTTTATGACTGGATCATGGCCAGAAATTTGAAAAGTTGAACGATATAGGTTGTTCATGACCATCACTGGGGTGAACCTTGGGCAGCCCCCGAACCTCAAATTCTGCCGGCGGCAGGGAATAAACCATTGAGGGATTCAATCCATACAGGTAAGGAGGAATTATGAATTTAGGAAGATACATATCCCGAAGCGCCAGCCATTTCCGGACAAGCACCGCCCTGATATTTGAAGATAGAAAATACACCTATGAGGAGCTGGATCGGCGAACGAATCGCCTGGCGCAGGGTTTTTTCGCCCTCGGGTTGAGAAGAGGCGATCGTGTCGCTATTCAGTCCTGGAATCGTCCGGAAATTGTGGAAACGGAAGTGTCCTGCTATAAGGCCGGCATGGTGCGCATACCGATCAATGCCAGGCTTTCTGCAGCGGAAGCCCTCGAAATTTTAAATAATGCCGAAGTCAAGGCATTCATCACCGACAAGAACCATGGGGAGGCGATCCTTTCTCATGGCGGGGCCTTGGATACCGTGAAGCAGTTTATAGGTCTGGATACGCTCCTGGAAGGGAAAATCAATTATGAAGATCTGCTGACGGGAAGCAGAGACGATCTGCCGGACGTTGATGTCGAACTGGATGATTTGGCGGTTCTGACGTACAGCTCAGGGACAACTGGTAAATTGAAGGGGATTATGCAGAGTTACGGAAATCGACTGGCCATGATCCGCAAGGCGTTGATGTTTCCCGAAGTCCGCTTGACAAGGGGTGACATCTTTGTCCATGTCGGCCCCATCACGCACGCCAGCGGCATGCTCCTGATGCCCGTGATGTTCACCGGCGCCTGCAACGTTATTATCAGGCGTTTCGATGTACAAATGCTCCTGGAAACCATTCAGCGTGAAAGGGCGAATTATACGATGCTGGTACCGGCGATGATCCATATGATTCTTGCCCATCCCGGCGTTCGTCAATATGATCTCAGCAGTTTGAAAGGTATTTTCTACGGTGCGGCCCCCATATCACCGGCGGTCGTCGAACAGGCTATTGCGCTGTTCGGACCCATTCTCTTCCAGGGTTACGGCATGAGCGAAACGACCTCCTTTGTTTCGATTTTGACGGCCAGTGAACATCTAAATGCCCTGAAACATTGTCCGAACAGATTATCGTCCTGCGGTCGGCCGGTTTTTGATACGGAAGTCAGGGTAGTCAATGAGGAGGGCCGGGATGTGAAGACGGGAGAGATGGGGGAGATTATCGCCCGGGGTCCCGATATCATGCAAGGTTATTACAAGGATCCCGAGTTGACTGCAGAAACGATCAAAAATGGCTGGATCCATTCAAGCGATATGGCCAAAGTGGACGATGAAGGATACATCTATATTGTCGATCGGAAAAAGGACATGATCATCTCGGGCGGATTCAATGTCTATCCGTCAGAGGTTGAAAATGTTCTTTACACCCATCCTGCCGTTTTTGAGGCCTGCGTTGTGGCGGTTCCCGATGAGAAATGGGGAGAAGCTATCAAAGCTGTTGTGGTTCTGAAGCAGGGGGCCGAGGTCACTGCGGAAGCATTGATCGAGCATTGCGGACAGCACTTGTCCAGTTTTAAGAAGCCGCGATCCATAGACTTTGTGAAGGAACTGCCGAAGAACCCAAACGGCAAGATCGCCAAACGTCTCGTAAAAGATTTTTATTGGGCCGGAAAGGAGCGACGGGTAAATTAAATTCGGATGAACCAAAAATAACACGGACTGCAAGCGGTAATCATCATCATGCGACCGGTTTTCTCTTGACACACAAGCGCCATGCCCGTACACTGGGCAAACTCCCAAAGCAATGCCTTGTCCAATGTGGAAACCGGATTTTTATGTCAGATGATTTCTGCATCACACGTTTACATCCAAACCGGCTTTCAGTACCGCCACAGAAAAAGGAAGAGGAAATGAAGAATCGATTGTTCCGCCTGTTCACCCTGTTGTTCGCCGCCGCCGTGCTGCTCCTGCCGCTCAGCGGGC
>JAPLJQ010000088.1 GCA_026388495.1 Deltaproteobacteria bacterium
TCTTCAAATATCAGGAAGATATCAATCGATTCAAGGACAAAATCTGGGCCGATCCCGGCGAAAGGGCACAGTACCTGTGGACATCAATCAATACAGGTTGAGATCAACGGGCCTTTCAGGCCGGATCATCATGTTTGCCGACTTTCTCAAAAGCCGCGGCTTCAAGGTTTTTCAAAGCAGTGTCCACGACTCACTCATAAGCCTTGCCGCCATCGATTACTTTCACAGACCGGACTTCATGGCAGCCCTGCGGGCCAATCTGGCATCGGGAGACATTGAGTGGAAGCAATTCGAAGACCTGTTTTATGAATTCTGGGATCCCCTCCTGATTCCGGAACTGGATCAGTCCTGTGACGCCTGTGACCGCAACCCGGATGAAACACAGGGATCGGAACCCAGACCCCGAAATGTCGATATGAGCCCCCTGGAGGGACCGGAAAATGAACAAACGCGCGAACAGGAGCGATCCGCCGCCTTCGCATACAGCCCGCTGCCTGGCGCCGGGAAAAAGGAACTTGGCGGCTTCGAAAGGACGGACGTTCAGATCGCCCATCTGGCCCTGAAACGCATCGCCGAGCCCTTCAGGCTTCAGAAGTACCGGCATGTGAGGCCGTCGAGGCGAAAAGGACGGCTGTATTTCCCCCGCATCCTGAAAGAAAGCCTGAGGACCGGTGGAATCCCCCTGAAGCTGTATTACAGAGAGAAGAAAAGGCGTCTTAAACGCCTCGTCATCATTGCAGATGTAAGCGGTTCCATGGACCGCTACACCTGTCTTCTGATGCCCTTCATTCTGGGAATCAAGGGCATCGGTTCCAGGGCGGAGGCTTTTGTATTCTCCACATCTCTTACGGCGGTCACCTTTTTCATCCGCCATTTTTCCGTTGAGGAAGCCTTGAAAAAGATGGCGCTTGAAGTCCCGGACTGGTCAGGGGGCACCAATATCGGGGAATCGCTGCGCCAGTTTAACCGTGAACACGGCCACAGGCTTCTGAACAACCGTACCGTTGTGGTCATTCTCAGCGACGGATGGGATCTGTGGCCTGAAATTCTGCGGCGGGAGCTATCGTTGCTCAGCAGCAAAGTCCACCGGGTCATCTGGCTCAATCCCGAACTGGGAAGGCCTGACTGCCACACCTTTGCCCAGGGCATGACAGCCGCCCTGCCCTACATAGACTATTTCATGCCCGCCGACGACCTGGAAAGCCTCAAACGCGTGGGACACCTCCTCACCCAGGTCATGATCCACTGAGATACAGGCACTCCGGTCAGAATTTTGTATTGACATTTTCGCATGTTTGCGGATAGTGAGTGAACGCTTTCTTTTGCCGTCTGTGGAAACATGGCTGCAAGGTTGCAGCCGTTTCTTTCTTCACGCCGATCTGATAGGAATCCGCCCATGTTGTATGGCAGATATTCATTTTCCATCCTGTTCGAAGACAACGCTATCTTGCCAGAATACAAGGGATCGACGTTCCGGGGCGCCTTCGGTCACGCCCTGAAAA
>JAPLJQ010000350.1 GCA_026388495.1 Deltaproteobacteria bacterium
CACAACGCTTTTGGATACCATTCCCAGCCCAGTCTTCTTCAAGGATACCGCAGGAAAATATTTGGGATGTAACCGCGCCTTCGAGGAGTTTTATGGCATGTCCAGAAAAGAGATTATAGGCAAAAGTGTTTACGATATGGCACCTATAGAAATAGCTTGTAAATATGCAGAGAAGGATCAGGAGTTGTTTGATCGACCTGGCAGTCAAACATATGAATGGAAGGTAAAAACTGTTAACGGATCGGCAAGAGAAGTGATTTTCAATAAAGCCACTTTCACGGATTCCAGCGAAAATGTTGCAGGACTGATTGGCGTAATCCTCGACATTACCGAGCGCAAGCAGGCAGAGCAACGGCTAAGCGAAGAAGTGGCTTTGAAGAACTTCCTGCTCGACTTGAACGAGAAAGCGCCTGCGTTGACAGATAAAGATCTCTACGACTACGTTCTGGATCACGTGGTCCGTTTAACCGACAGCGCCATCGGCTTCTTTCACCTCGTATCCGATGACCAGAAGAACGTCATTCTGACGACCTGGAATACGGAAGCGCTCAATAACTGCACGGCATCTTATGCAACCCATTATCCAATCGATCAGGCAGGCAACTGGGCTGATTGTGTTCGTTTCAGACGTCCCGTCGTTTATAATGAATTTTCCAGTTCTCCCAACCAGAAAGGACTTCCGGAAGGGCACACCCCCGTAAGACGGTTCATGAGTGTCCCTGTTGTGGAGGGAGACAAAGTCCGGATCATATTCGGTGTGGGAAACAAATCTGAAGAGTACAGTTTGCTTGATGCCGGCCGGCTCCAAATAGTGGCCAACGACCTGCAGAGGATCATGGCGCAACGCCGAGCGGAAACAGCCTTAAGCAGGAGTGAAGCTTATTTCCGATCGCTCATCGAAAACGCCGCCGACATCATAACGATAGTGGACGGCATCGTTCGCTACATAAGCCCCTCTGTGGAACGCGTGGCGGGGCTTAAAACATCAGAGTTAATTGGCCGAAACATCTTTGAGTATGTTCATCCGGATGACGTATCCGCTGCAACGGATATCCTCGTTCGTGCTGTTCAAAACCCAGGGGTCATATTATCTGCAGAATTCCGTTTACGGCATAATCATGGTTCATGGCATATTTTTGAAATAGCTGCTCAAAACCTGCTGGAAAATGAGATGGTGAAGGGAATTGTCATCAATTCCCACGATATTACAGGGCGCAGGCAGGCGGAGGCGAAGGTCAAGGCCTCCCTGCGGGAGAAGGAGACCCTGCTTAAGGAGATTCATCACCGGGTAAAGAACAATCTTCAGGTCATATCGAGCCTCCTTTCTCTACAGTCCCAGTATCTCGAGGACAAAGGGCTCCTGGAGATATTCAGGGAAAGTGAGAACCGGGTGAGAACCATGGCCCTGGTACATGAAATGTTGTACCAGTCGGAGGATCTGTCTGCGATCGGATTCGACAGTTTCATCAGAAATCTTGTCGGGTTTCTTCTCCAGTCGTACCGCACAGATTCATCAGCCATCAAGGTCAATCTGGATGTGCATGACATACACCTCGATATTGCTGCGGCCATCCCCTTCGGATTGATTTTGAACGAGCTGATTTCCAATGCCCTGAAGCATGCTTTTCCGGGGGAGGCGGAAGGAAAGATAACCCTTATCATGAGAGTGGAGGGGGACCGGATCGTGGCGCGGTTTCAGGACAGTGGTGTCGGCTTTCCGGAAACACTTGATTTTCGCAATACCCAATCCCTGGGTTTACAACTGATCAACATCCTGGTGGGGCAGCTCAGGGGCACGATTGAACTTGCGGTCGATGGTGGCACCACATTTAACATAACATTTCCCATACCGGACAAGTAGGAGTAGTAAGATTATGGAAGGGAAACGGATACTGGTCGTTGAAGATGAAAAGATTGTTGCTTTAGACATTGCCAGGAAGCTGGAGAAGCTGGGGTATAGCGTCAATGCCATGGTATCATGCGGGGAGGCGGCGCTTGAGAGTATCCAGGGAGACCGTCCGGATCTGGTTTTGATGGACATTGAATTGGATGGGGAGATGGATGGGATACAGGCTACCGCACAGATTCAGTCCATCTACGATATTCCCGTAGTTTACATGACTGCATATGCCGATGAAAAAACACTGGGAAGGGCAAAGGTCACAGGACCTTTTGGATACGTCCTGAAACCGTTTGAGACGAAAGATCTGCAGGTTGCCGTTGAATTGGCGCTATACAAGCACGGGATGGAGGCGGAACTTCTCAAGGCACGGAAGCTTGAATCCGTCGGCATTCTGGCAGGAGGCATTGCCCATGATTTCAATAATCTCCTGGCTGTCATTATGGGCTATATTAATCTTGCCAAAACACAATTGAAACCCGAAGACGATATTTATCAGAACATGGAGATGGCTGAAAAGTCATGCCTTCAGGCCTCGGAACTCACAAAGCGGTTGATAACCTTTTCCAGGGGGGGAGCGCCCCTGCGAAAAGCGACTTCTCTTGCCGGATTGCTCAGAGGCTCGGTTGATCGAACTCTTCTCGGTTCCGACATCCGATGTAATCTGTCGCTGCCTGATGATCTCTGGCCTGTATTCATCGATGAGGGACAGATGAAGCAGGTCATCCATCATCTTGTAATGAATGCGAGAGAGGCCATGCCTGACGGCGGTTTAATAACTATCAGCGCTGAGAACAGTAAAGTAACCGAACGTGAAGGTTTTCCTCTGAAGGAAGGGACATATGTGCAATGTTCTTTCAAGGATCATGGTATAGGTATTCCCGGTGAGAACCTGTCCAGGATATTTGATCCGTATTTCACAACGAAAGACCGGTATAGCACCAAGGGAATGGGACTTGGACTCGCCATCTGTTATTCTATCATCAAAAGTCACGATGGACTGATTACGGCGGCATCGGAACCGGGGTCGGGAGCCGCCTTCACTATTTATCTGCCTGCCGCTGCACCTCAGAGCGGTGTGCCGGCAGTGCGGAAAGGCGACGCCACAGGGAATAGCATTGAAGAAGGTATTTCAAAGGAGGAGTAGGGTTATGGAAAGGAAACGGATACTGGTTGTTGAAGATGAAAGCATCGTTGTCTTGGACATCGCCAAGCGTCTGAAGAGTCTGGGGTATGGCGTCAGCGCCATCGTATCCTCAGGAGAGGAGGCATTTGAAAGCGTCCGGAAAGACCATCCGGATCTTGTCCTGATGGATATCGTACTGCAGAGAGAAATGGACGGGATACAGGCTGCCGCACTGATTCAGTCCTTATTCGATATCCCTGTGATCTACCTGACGGCGTATTCCGATGACAAGACCCTTGACAGGGCAAAGTTTACCGGACCTTTCGGATACATCACAAAACCGTTTGATACAAGAGACTTACAGATTGCCATCGAGATGGCCCTCTACAAGCATATCATTGACCGGTCCCTGAAAGAGAGCAATGCCCGCCTGGAAAAAAGCCTGAAGGGAACTATTGATGCCATCGCGGCAATCGTTGAGCTTCGCGGTCCTTTTCTTTCAGGTTATCATCAGCGGGTGTCGCGCCTGGCTGCGGCGATTGCCGGAGAAATGGGATTGTCGGATTCCCAGGTGGAGGGAATACGACTGGTAGCCACCATCTACGATATCGGTCTTGTGCAAATGCCCATAGAAGTTCTTATGAACGTTGGTAGGTTAGAGGGAACAAACATGACCATTTATCAGACTTACCCCCGGATTGGCTATGACATTTTGAATAAGGTCCCTTTTCCCTGGCCGATCGCTGAGATTGTCCTTCAGCATTGCGAGCGCTTCGATGGGTCAGGATTCCCGGGAGGGATCAAGGGCGATGACATCCTCATGGAGGCGCGGATCCTGGCAGTGGCGGATACCATCGCGGCCATGACGTCTCACCGGACGTACCGACCCGCTCTGGAAATGAATAAGGCACTGGAAGAGATTGCAAATAATAAGGGAATCCTCTATGACCCGAAGGTCGTGAACGCCTGTTTACAGCTTTTTAATGAGAAAGGATATAAACTCGAATGACAATTTCATGCGTCATCACCTTGGCAAGGGTGAGGGTTGAGGGTCAATTCCACGCAGCGAATCATACATTTGTCTTTTCTTGGCCAATTATCCTGTAAATTTTCAGTTTTTCCGAATTGTTATCCGGTGCATAATGGTCGATTTCCTCGACATTGAGAGGAGATTGACAGGCATAGTATGTTTTTTCACTGATGAGAATACCATTTGGCCAGGGTTTGCACAACGACTGAAGCTTGAAGACAAAATTGACGGAATCTCCGATCACCGTGTAGTCCATCTTTTTGTCGAAACCGATATTGCCCACGACCACTTCGCCCGTATGGATACTGACCCCCATGGTCAGGGAGGCCCCAAAGCGTTTCTGAAGATAATCGGTAACGCCTTCCATGGCCTTTTGCATTTCAAGCGCCGCTGAGATGGCGTTATCGGCATCCGAGGGACTTGAGACAGGGGCGCCGAAAAGAGCCAGAAAACCGTCCCCCAGATACTTGTCCACGATTCCGTGATGTTTGAAGACAATTTCCCCCATGGCGGCAAAAAAGTAATTCAGGATGGCCACGGTCTTCTGGGGGCCAACTTTATGGGAAAGAATGGAATAGCCCCGGATATCGATGTCCAGGAGGGTGATGATCTTGAATTCGTCTATGACGGGTCTTTCTTCCGTGCCGTGTGTGATCTTGTCGATGACTTCCTTGGGCACGAATTTTTGAAACATGTTGCGAATGGCCCTTTCCTTTTCAGCCATGGTCAGGGTTTCTCCATAGAGACGCGCGTTTTCCATGGCGATGCTGACCGTTGTGGCAATGGACTGCAAGAGCTGGAGATCGCCCTGCGCAAATTCTCCCTGGCGTTTATTCAGCACCTCGATTACGCCGAGCACTTTCCCCTGGGAAATCAGGGGGACGCAGAGGACGGATCTGCTTTCAAAGCCCGTCATACGGTCGAAATCAGGATGGAAATGTTTGGATTCTTTTGCATTTCTGACGATGACGGACTCGCCCCTCGCTGCGGAATAACCCGCAATCCCTTTCCCGAGTTTGAACCGGCTTCCTTTCAGGATGTCAACATTGGCAATGATATTGAAAGCTACTTTGAATTCCAGTTCGTTTCCGTCCAGGAGCATCAAAGAACCGGCCTCAACATCCATAATGACCTGAATCATGTCCATGGTATGCTGCAGAACCTTGTCCATGTCGAAGGTAGAGGCAGCCAGGGCGCCGCCTATTTGTCTGAGGGTATCCAGTTCCTGGTTTCTTCTGGCAAAGGCAATGAGCAATTTTTCCTTTTCGATGGCGCGGGAAAGGCTATCTGCCATGGATTCTATCACGTTATCCGCATTGCTGACTGTTTCATGCGGAAGGTTACACAGGATAAGGATGCCCGTTACCTGCCCTTCTGTTTTCAATGGCGCCAAAAAGGCATTGCGCGCGCCCTGTGCGATAAATATCTCCATCTCAACCGGATGAGTGATACTATCCATATCGTGAAGCATTAGCGGCCGCTGCTGTTTCATCACTTTGCTGAAGATGGTGCCGTCAAAGGGGTAGGTATGGCTCTTATTGAGTCCCGTTGGAATAAAGGTCAGGAAATCCACAATATGCAGATACTGCCGGGTGTCTTCATCCAGGATCATGACGATGGCCAGCTCGTAAGGGATGACAGCCCTCATTTCATGAAAAATGGCGTGAAGAAGTTCGCTGCCCCGAAAGCTTGAGTTGATAATCGAAGAAAGATTTTCCATGGTTTTAATCTGCATGGACTGATATTCGTTTTCTCTCAGGAGGCGCAGGTTATCGTAGGTAAAGGCCGCATTGCTCAACAGGGGAATCAGAACATCAACATCCTCCTGTGTAAAGGGTTTTTCCAACTTCCTTCTGGAGACGGTCAGCACGCCGATGACGTCGTTAATCGTTTTTAAAGGCATGCATATAAACGATTTCGTGGAATATTGGGGTCGGGATTGACGCCCGATACGCATGTCCGTTTCAATGTCTTCAACCAGAAAAGGGGCTTTATTGATCACGGCATACTTGGCAACGCTGTCGGCAAAGCTTGTGCGATCCCCTTTTTTTGCGAAATCAGATAGGCCGATGCTGGCCTCGATGACAAAGACATCCCGCTTCGGCTTCTCCAGGATCATGACGGATCCGATATCCGCACCGGCCAGCTTCAAGGCCCGCTCCAGGGTGATATAAAGCAGGTCCTCCGTGTTGAATGTCATATAGCAAAGATCGGAGAGTTCTTTCAGCGTGGAAATTTCAGATGTCTTTTTTTCCAGGTTTCTGAAACTGCTCCTCAATTCATGCTCAAGGGTCTGAAAGGAATGGACAATGCCCTTCAATTCATCTTCCGCCAGAGGCGTCTGAGATGGAGAAAACTCTGTCTCTATTACTTGCGAAATGTCTCTGGATATGCGGCTGATCTCGTCGAACATCTTGCGAAGCATGATGAAACCGAAGAAGGAAAAAAGGAGGAATATCATGAAATAAATGGGGATGTATTCGTCGCTCAGGATATCGTACTTCATGGCGAAGTACATGAATCCCGCAATAGGCACCAGAAAGAAAAGGCCGAATATAACGGAGAGTTTATAGTAGAGGCCCTGTTTTTCAAGGGAGAACTTATAAAACCATTTCCCGAGATTCATGGCGCCTGTCTCCTGCTCGTTTTAAATGAAATAGAAATCCTTTTCACGGAATAGTTTAAGGCAAGTATCAACGACGTTTGCGTCATAGGGTGTGCCGCTCCCATTTGAAATAATCTCCAAGGCATGATCTAAACCGAGAGCCGGACGATATGGCCGGTGCGAGGCAATGGCTTCCACCACGTCTGCCACTGCCAGGATCTTTGACTCAATCAGTGTGTCTTTGCCGATTAGACCGTTGGGATAGCCGGAACCGTCCATTCTTTCGTGGTGTTCCAGAATGATCCTCGCAATGGGCCAGGGAAACTCTATGTCCTTCAGTATGTCGTATCCGGATTGGGCATGCGTTTTTATCAGGCTAAATTCAATTTCTGTGAGCTTTGTCGGTTTGCTCAGAATCTCTGCAGGAACGGATATCTTGCCGATATCATGAATGGCCCCGGCCATCCGGATGCCATCCACCTGTTCCGCTGGAAGGCCAATCTCACAGGCGATGGCCCAGGCGAGGTCTGCGACCCGTTTCTGATGACCCGCCGTGTAGGGATCCCTTGTTTCCACGGTCAGGGCCAGGGTCTGAATGGTTCCCCCAATGGCCTTGCGAAGGTTTTCCATCGAGGCCTTGAGCTGTTCTTCAAATATCTTTTGCTCCCGTAGAATGGTTCTTTCCCTGAGAACACGTTTGAGCCGGATAATCAGTTCCTTGATGCCTACGGGCTTCTGCATGAAGTCGCTCACGCCGAGGTCAATGATACTTTCATAGGTGAAGTTCTTTACAAAGCCCGTCATCATGATTACGTCGGTGTCATATTTTCCCCGGATTATCCTGGTGAGCTCCATGCCGTCCATGTGCGGCATCATGATATCCGTAATAACGACATCCACGGGTTCCTGTTCCATAACGGTCAAGGCTTCCTTGCCATTACCTGCGACGGAACATCGATATCCTTCGTATTGAATGACTTCACACAGAATGTCCCGGATGGATTTTTCGTCATCCACGACGAGGATGTGGTCCTGATGCGGGCTTCTCTGTTCCTGTCGGTTCATTTGTTTTTCTTGCATAGAAAGGCCTATTGTCCCTTTTTCAGATAAGTGATCCATGAGTCAGGCCGATAATGATTCATGGCTTTTCCTGGTTCTGGGCTTTCAGAAGGCTGTTGGCTATTTTCTCGTGAATGAGTTGAGATGCCATATTGTTGCCGGCCATTCCGATCCGGATAGCAACCATCGTTTTCTCCGGAGAGACATATTCAATGTTGATCTGGACCTTCTCATCCTGGACGACAGCGGTCATGGCGCCGGTGGAAATTTTCATTTTCTTGTCGAGGCCGGATGCCTTCATATCCGTCATGGTTTTTTCGCAGGCCTTCCATACTTTATCGAGAGAAAAGTTGTAACTTGTGGTCAGATACCCGTCCGTAAAGATGAAATTCCCGGAACGGACCCCCATGGTTTTTCCACCCACGGTGAGTGCAGCATCGCACCCGGAAAGCAGCAGAACACTGATGCACAATATGAGAATTCCCCGAAATATGTCTAACGCCATTTTCTTTGTTTTCATTTCTTTATCTACCTCCCGGGATCTGTCTTGCATTCTCCCTATATACATCTGCTCATCAATATGCAGGCACTATGTCATCTCGAGTAAAACGAGAAATCTTTAATTGTCTGAAGTCATTAAGATTCCTCGTCGCTTTCACTCCTCGGAATGACACAACCTGGAGAAATGCAAAGGTTTCATTTTTTTATCCAGCCGTCGCTTCGAAACTATGTTTTTATTGTCATTCCGGGCTTGATCCGGAATCCAGTATTATCAAGTACTTCCTGGATTCCCGCTTTCGCGGGAATGACAGGGGGTGTAAATTCCCGCCGGAGCCTGCCCTCGAATGTCCTTGTCGGGGGCGGGAATGATAGTGGACGATGACATCCTACATCAGGTCCAGCGCTTCTCTGCCCGTCATGCCGACGCAAATGCCCAGCTTCACCGCCCCGGCATTTGCGTCCTTCACGATGCCCGAAAGCAAATCTTCAATGGTCGCAACAGGAACTCCCTTCTCCGATCTGACCCTGACTGCCGGGTAGCTGAAGTTGTCCAATGCCGAAACATCGAAAGCCCCGCAGCCCGCCATGCCGATATCCGTCACCACGCCCACCAGGTTGAGAAACCCCAGAGGGATGACAAAACCATCCGCCTGCTTGTTCTTCAGTTGAACCTTTTCAGAAATCATGATTTTTCGACCTTACGTTTAATGAAGATACATCTGCTCCAACTCTTTTAAATCGGATTTCAAATACTTCTTCATGTCATTCCAATCGGGATAACTGATCCGGTCTTTTGTCAGGTGGGCCAAACCGATGACACGGCTGTGACCATACAGGCTTCTGGCATAAACTTTCCGGCCGCCGACGCCTATTTTCACATCCGCCTCCTCACAGCCCATCAGGACGGAACGGACCAGCGTGTCAAAAACCTTCAGTCCTTCCGTCACAATGAACCTGGGTTTCAGGGTATCAATAATATCACACACCTTATTGAAACAGAACATTTCCAGATCATCACGTATGTCCCGGTCAAGGGATTCCCACTGAGCGTCATTCTCACTCCGAAAGAAGATGAGATTCAGTTTGATGCTCGCTTCCAGCCACTCATCCCTGTCAACGCCTTCGAATAGATATTTCATCTTCCCCGCCATTTTCGATTCGTGACAAAAGTATTCATGAACCACAGGGACATGGCAGTCATCCTCCCTGCTGAAGGGTTTCTCATCGTTCCCCGGATTGAATCCGACGACCATCAAATCGGGTCCCGGATAAACGGGAGAATAAAAAACCCGGAATCCCTGGTCGCTGAATCCATATTTCCTTTCTGAACGCTCCCACTTCTCGGAAACATCATCTATCAAATTCTCAGCCCATCTGTTTATATCCATACGATCCTTATCAATGCCATGGTATCCGATAATTGACGCCTTCGTAAAAAGTCCCATGTCATCTAATATTGTCACTCCCGCGAAGAGACTGTGTCGTAATTGTGGAAAATGTCATTCCGAACGAATGTGAGGAATCTTAACCTGCTGTTATTAATCATTAAGATTTCTCGCTGCACTCGAAATGACAAAAAAGAGAATTACGACACAGTCTCCAAAGCGGGAATCCAGAGAACGTGTAACTACTCGAAAGAACCGGATTCCGGATCAAGTCCGGGATGACATAATAGGGGTGATTCAGCCTTTTTACCTGTTCATCATCATTGGAATCTCTTAGAAAAGTAAACGAGATAACATGGCATGTCAAGTCAAAAGGAACAACGGGACCACGCGCCATTCCAATGGCATTTCACTTTACAACAATCCTGAATGCTGCTAATGACGGGCAAGGAGGAGTTCCCCGGCATGGCCAGCGAGAATGTACACCGATTGACGTGGAACGGCAGAGAAATCATTCTTATCGGAACAGCTCACGTCTCACGTGAAAGCGCCGATCTTGTGGAACGGGTGATCGACGAAGAGAAACCGGATGTGGTCTGCGTTGAACTCTGTACGTCCCGTTATGAGGCCATCAAGCAAAAGGACAAGTGGCAGGAAATGGACATCGTTAAAGTCATCAGGGAAAAACGAACGTCTTTACTGCTTGCCCAGTTGCTCATGGTGTCATTTCAAAAAAAGATCGCCAGAAAATTCAATATACGACCCGGCGAGGAAATGCGCCGGGCCATTAACAAGGCGGAAGAAACAGGTGCAGACCTTGTTCTTGCCGACAGGGAGATCCGCATCACCCTTTTGCGGGCATGGCGGAAGATGGGTTTTCTGACCAGAATGAAGGTCGTTCCGGACATGATTCTATCGCTTTTCATCGCAGGCAAAATCACGGAGGACGATATAGAGAGACTCAAGAAATATGACATGCTGGAGTTGGCTCTGCAATCCATGGAAGAAAACCTGCCGGACTTGAAAACCACCCTGATTGACGAAAGAGACCAATACCTCTCTCATTCCATTACCCATGCCCCCGGACATAAGATTGTTGCCGTTGTGGGCGCCGGACATATACCGGGTGTCATCAGCAACATTGGCAGAGAGGTTGATATGGACGCAATCAATCGGATTCCTCCAGCCAGTCTCTGGTCAAAGCTTGCGGGATGGATATTTTCCGCAGCGATCATCGGTTTAATCATCGCCGGTTTTTTTTACTCCGGATCCCAGGCAAGCTTCAGCATGATCAAATGGTGGACACTGATTACGGCCACCTGCTCCGGCCTGGGCGCGCTCATTCTATTGGCCCATCCTATAACCATCGCCGCTTCAGCCATAGCAGCCCCTATTACCACATTGCATCCTCTGGTCGCCGCCGGTTGGATTGCCGGTCTCACCGAGGCAACCGTCCGTAAACCTCAGGTGAAAGACTTTCTTAATCTTACCGATGATGTAACCACCCTGAAGGGTTTTTTTAACAACAAGATTACACGAATATTCCTCCTCGTCGCCTCTGTCAACCTGACCACATCCATAGGCACTTTTATCGCCATTCCCGTCATGATGAGGTTTTTTTAACGTACAAGTCGAAATATTAAAAAAAGCGCTTGTCAAGGGTATTATCATGATTAAAGCAAAAAATTCGATGCTTTGCCCAAACTGTCGTCGGCTCATCAGTAAGGATGAAAACCTCTGTCCCTATTGCGGATTATCGAATCCCGGATCCCGGTTAAAATTTGACATATTTAACCCGTTTTCAAGAGGATCTGTCGATATCATTAAAATCATTATCTATATCAATATCGGCTTCTACATAATCTCGATTTTTCTGAACCCTTACTCATTGGGTCTATCGGCAAACCCCCTGACCTTTCTATCGCCGTCCGATAGAAGCCTCTTTCTTCTGGGCGCGACTGGCACCGTCCCAATTGCGGGGTTCGGTCGCTGGTGGACCCTCGTGTCAGCTTCTTTTCTCCATGGAGGCATCCTACATATTTTTTTCAATATGGCTGCTCTCGGACAACTGGGACCATTTGTATTACATGAATTCGGATTCAGCCGTTTTGTCGTCATCTACATATTAACGGGGGTAGCGGGGTTTTTCCTTTCCTATCTGGCGGGAATTCCCTTTACCATCGGAGCGTCCGCCAGCATCTGTGGCCTCATCGGGGCTATCCTCCATTACGGGAAAAGCAGGGGAGGCTTCTACGGGGAGGCTATCTACAGGCAGGCCACGGGATGGATCATCGGTATCGTTATTTTTGGCCTGCTTGTTCCCGGCATCAACAACTGGGCTCATGGCGGCGGAGTCATTTCAGGCATTCTACTGGCCTTCCTGATGGGCTACCAGGAAAAGAAAGGAGAAACATCTTTGCACCGCGCTCTGGCAGCCGGCTGCATTCTCTTAACGATTGCTTCCAGCCTGTGGGCCGTCCTTCAGGCCATGTATCATCAGTATATGTAGCCCCGTCCTCCCTAAATCACATTGACAGGTGTCTGATATTCATCTATATTTAATAACACATTCCCGCCTTTCTCTTGTCATCCCCGCCCCGGACAAGGGCATTCGAGGGCAGGCTCCGGCGGTAATTTACACCC
>JAPLJQ010000019.1 GCA_026388495.1 Deltaproteobacteria bacterium
AATCCCAGCATAAGCTTGAGGAGAGTTGTTTTCCCTCCGCCGTTGGGGCCGATGACGACGAGAAAATCCCCCCGCGGCACTTTCAGGTTCACCTCGCGGAGAACCGGCTGTCCGTTGAAGGAAAACCACACATCGTGAACGGCTATGATGGACTCTGCCATAATGTTATTCTCATCGGAGGACGGTTCTGAATTTTCGGGCGACCTCGCGCAGATTCCCGGCCCAGTTTTCAGCCATAGGATCGACGTAAACAACCTGTCCGCCGATCTCACGGGATACCATCTCGGCGTTTTTTGCGGAGAATTGCGGCTGGACGAACACCACCCGGATACCGCGCTCCCTGGCGTGGCGAATGAGCATCTGGAGTTGAGCCGGTTTGGGATCTTTCCCCTCGATTTCAATGGGAATCTGTTTAAGCCCGTAGGCTTCAGCGAAATAGCCCCACGAGGGGTGGAATACCATGAACTGTTCGCCCTTACGCCCGGCAAACAGGGCCTTCAACTCGGCGTCCAGGGCGTCGAGCTCCCCCACAAAGACGGCATAATTGGCTTTATATCGCAACTGGTTTTTCGGATCAACCGCAGTGAGTGCACTTAAGATGTGTTCGGCCTGAATTTTCACCAGCGCCGGAGACAGCCATACGTGAGGGTCCAGGGAGCCGGCATGGTGACGGTGCCCCGCTTTGGCGTGTCCGTGAAGGCTTTCTTTATCGGGATGTTGAACCGTTATGGCGATTTTCGCGATCCCATTGTCTGTGCGGACGATGCGCATCTTTGGATTTGTTGCCGCAATTTTCTTCAACCATGCGTTTTCAAAATCGATACCCACGGCAAAATAAACGGCGCTTTTCGATAACTCGGCCATCTGTTTCGGTTTGGGTTCGTATGTGTGAGGGTCGGCACTGGCGGGAACCAGCACAGAAACACTCACAAGGTCGCCTCCGATTTTCTGGACAAAATACTTTTGCGGTGCGATACTCACGAAGGCCCTGGTAACGGCAGCTTCGACCGGTAAAACCGATAGTGCCACGATTACCAGACACGCCACACCGGAGAGATGCTTCCCAATACGTTTCACTTTTTCACGCCTTTCATTTGTTCTCTGGTTTCCCCAATGGATGCAACTGAATTTCATCAGAAAATCGATAGACATCTCGTGGTAATGCCCAAAGATTCGAAAGAAATGCCCATGCAACATTGTTGCATGGGCAGGAACTTGTCAAGATATTTTTTCGTCCTGACGCGGCGATCGATATGTATAAATCGGCATATTCCCAAACACCTTTCTATTTACCGGTCATTCCCAGGATCGGCTGGATGGCTCTTGCAAAAGCCTCGGCAGCGGGGGTTTTTCCGTAATGATAGATAAAAGGCTTCCCGTTGTCCGATGCCTCCACGATCAGCGGTTCTATAGGAATACGGCCTAAAAAGGGGACCCCCATCTCGCCTGCCATTTTTTCGCCGCCTCCCCGCTTGAAGATATCGACGACTTTTTCACAGTGCGGGCAGACGAGACCGCTCATGTTTTCAATCACCCCCAAGACGGGGATATTGAGCTGTCTGCAGAAATCAATGGATTTTCTCACATCGATGAGGGACAAATCCTGGGGAGTGGTGACAATGATGGCGCCGTCGGCATCGGGAATCAACTGCGCCACGGAAAGGGGCTCATCTCCCGTGCCGGGAGGGAAATCTATGATAAGATAATCCAGATAGCCCCATTTGACCTCGGCAAGGAGCTGCTTGATAAACCCTATCTTCATGGGGCCTCTCCAGATGACGGCGCTGTCCTGGTTCGGCAGGAAAAATCCGATGGACATCACCTTCATCCCTTCAATAAAATCCACGGGAAGTAAGGCATCGCCCTCTGCCTTTAGAGACGGATTTTCAATATGAAGCAGGGTCGGGATGCTGGGACCGTGAAAGTCCACATCCAGTATTCCCACCTGCTTCCCCTCGAGGGCGAGGGCAACGGCAATGTTGACTGCCACGGTGCTCTTGCCGACTCCGCCTTTTCCGGACAGAACCATGATTTTGTGTTTGATCTGCGCCATCCGATTTACAAGCGTTATATCCTCGGTAAAGGTCTTCAATTTTTCGTCAGGTGCCTTGCGTTTTCCCTGACAACCCTGGTTTTCACAATCATCGCGTTTTTCAGAATCCATTACTGTTCTCCTTATATTTGCCTGTTCATCTATGACAGGCTACATTTTATGTCATACGGAAAAGTTCTTTCGTAAAAAAGAGGCAATATCCGATGCAGCCGGACCCTATCACAGAACACCTTGGCGTTCCAAACTATAAAGTGACTCCTGTGATCCAGAACGACTGCGAGAGGTTCCTTTTTTATCGTTTTATTGAAAATATATGTTATATTAGACGCATTGAGTGAATATTTTTTAAATCCTTCTCCGGGTGATAGAGGCTTTGAAGATATTATATTATGACTGTTTTTCGGGCATCAGCGGCGATATGAATCTTGGCGCCATGATTGATCTCGGCGTCGATCAAGACCGGCTGGTAGAAGAATTGTCGAAAATACCGATAGATCCATATGAGATCAGGATCAGTAAGGATCAGCGCAAGGGCATCAGCGGCATTAGAGTCAATATCGTTGTGTCTCCTCAAGATGTCCGGTCGGATATGCCGTCGGGACATCATAGAACATTCAGGGACATTTCAGGGCTGATCGAAGAAAGCTCCCTGTCTGAAAAGGTGAAAACCGTAAGCCTCAACATATTCAGGCAGATCGCACAGGCGGAGGCAAAGATTCATGGACGCAAGATGGATGACGTTCATTTTCATGAGATCGGGGCCGTCGATTCCATTCTTGATGTCGTCGGGGCGGCTATCTGTCTGGATTATTTGAAGGTTGACAGGGTTTTTTCTTCACCCGTCCAGGTTGGAGGCGGGTTTGTCACATGCGCCCATGGGATTATGCCCGTCCCGGCGCCTGCGACAGCGGAAATCCTTATGGAAGTCCCGATCAGAACAGGCCTCGTGCCCTTTGAAACGACGACACCCACAGGGGCGGCCATCCTGGCGGCCACCGTAGATGCCTTCATGGAGCACGTCGAATTTACGCCGTGTAAAATCGGTTACGGCATCGGCAAGAGAGATACGAATATTCCGAATGTCTTGCGGGTTTTTCTCGGAGAGATGCAGGAGGAAGCGGTCTCCGATGATGTTGAAACGCAGGAAGCGGTTCTGGTGGAATGCAATATCGACGACATGAATCCGGAAATGTATGATCATATAATGGCGTTACTTTTTGAAAAGGGCGCGTATGATGTTTTCCTCACCCCTGTCATTATGAAAAAATCGCGGCCGGCCGTGAAAATCAGCATCCTTTGCGACACCGGGGCAAGGAACGCCGTTGAAGAGGTTCTGTGGCTTCATTCCTCAACCTTTGGAGTACGATCCCATAACATATCTAAAACCATGTTGAAAAGGGACGTCTCAGCGGTGTCGACGAAATACGGTGACATTTCTGTCAAGAATGCCTACTTCAGGGGCCGTAAAATCAAATCCAAGCCGGAATATGAGGATTGTAAAAGACTGGCTAAGGAAAAAGGCGTGAGCGTGAAAGAGATATATGACAGTCTGAAATCAGGAGATGTCTGATGAATGCCGATTCACTGAAGGAATTGCTTGAGAATATTCTGGAGAAAAAAATCAGCGTAGAGGAAGGCGTCGCCCGGATAAGAGACCTGTCCTATGTGGACGTGGGGTGTGCCAAGATTGATACCCACCGGGAGCTTCGGGTCGGCTACCCGGAAGTTATTTACTGCCCCGGTAAAACCACGGAGCAGATAAAAACCATCGTTCAGGCCATGGTGGAGAGAGATACGAATATCCTGGCGACAAAAGCAAGCGAAGAGGTGTTTTCTGAAATCCGGAAAATCTGCCCGGACGCCGTCTATCATTCACTGGCCAGAGCCGTCACCATCAAAAGAAAAGAAATCGTGACGCCGGACGGTTATATCGCCGTTGTAACCGCCGGAACATCCGATCTTCCCGTCGCTGAGGAAGCGGTCGTCACGGCGGAGTTTTGCGGCAATCGCGTTCAAACAATCGTCGATGTAGGCGTGGCGGGGATTCACCGGCTTTTTGACAAGCTGGATGTCATCAGGGGAGCAAGGGTGATCATCGTTGTTGCCGGAATGGAAGGGGCTCTTCCCAGCATTGTCGGCGGCCTTGTGGATAAACCGGTTATTGCCGTTCCAACCAGCGTCG
>JAPLJQ010000188.1 GCA_026388495.1 Deltaproteobacteria bacterium
AAGCCTATCAGCAAGATCTTTTTGAAACATGAGAACCATGCACGATATATCACTTCGATAATCAATTAATCGAAACAATATCTGCGAAGAAATGTAATACGGAATGTTTCCGATAACCTTTACTTTTTTATTCGTCAAGCTATGTTTTACCGACGAAAAATCAAAAGCAAGTATATCGGCGTGCACAATTTCGACATTTAAATAATCTTTAAGCCTCTCTCTTAATATTTTCACCATGTATGGATCGACCTCAATGGCGATTACTCTGCCTGCGTACCTTGCAATCTCTTCAGTCATGATCCCAACGCCGGCACCGATTTCTATAACCACATCATCGCAAAGGATATCAAGAATGCTGATTATTTTGCTAATTATATTCCGATCCCCTAAAAATGACTGGCCCAGGCGCTTAAGGGGACGTATTCCCCTACTTTCAAGAATTTTTCTCGGCGTTGTCATGGTTCATACTTTTTCTGATTGTTATAATTGCATGATGGGTAATAAAATAGGCGGGGACGGCAAATAAGGGAGCCATCATAACGCCTCCAAGTAGAAGAGGAAAGGCAATATGCCACCCGAGGTTGATGATGTACTGTAAAGACAGGTCGGAGAAATTGAAATCATATGATGCGGTTTGCAGAAGGTGATGGCCAATTTCGTACTGAATAAAATAAAGAAGGGGAATAGTAATTGGATTGGAAATGATCCACGTCCCAAGGTACGCAGCTGTCAGATTTTGCCTGAACAGAACAGTAATTAAAATGACCAACACCGTGTGGAAAGGTATGGTTGGCGTAACGCCGACAAACACACCGATGGCCATTCCCATAGCAATTGCTCTGGGTTCGCCCTTCAGGCTGATAAATTTGTCATGAAAATATTTGATTCTTTTTTTCACCATTCTAAGTAATTCGGCATCATATCGGTCAATATGTGAATATTTCCATTTACAAGGGCCATCTTGAAAAGGCGTTCATGTCAAAGTTATCCCTCTGGCCTTTTTCCAACATATGGTTACCTACAACGGCAATCATGGCGCCATTATCCGTACAAAAAACGGCGGACGGCATGAAGACATCGATCCCGGCGATTGCGGATGTTTCAACAAACCTTTCTCTCAGACGGCTGTTTGAGGCTACCCCCCCACATACGACAATACTCGATACGGACAACAATCGTGCCGCTCTGAAGGTTTTATCCACAAGAACGTCAACGATCGCCTCCTGATAGCTTGCAGCTACATCTTTCATTTCATCATCACTAAATGGTCGTTCTCTTTTTTTTATGCAATGCAACAAAGACGTTTTCAGTCCACTGAAGCTGAAATCAAGGCTTTCTTTCATTGCTCTGGGAAATTGGATCCAATTTTTATTTCCTTTTTTTGACAGCCGGTCAATAGCTACACCGCCCGGATAACCAATATTCATCAGTTTTGCAGCTTTGTCAAAAGCTTCACCAGCCGCATCATCTCGTGTCTGTCCCAAAATTTTGAAATTTTGGAAACCTCCAACATGGTAAATACTAGTATGTCCTCCTGAGACTACGAGGGCGATAAAAGGGAAATCCGGATATGTGTCTCCCAAGAAAACGGAGGCAATATGTCCTTCGAGATGATTCACACCAACAATGGGTTTGTCTTTCATAAAAGCAATGGCCTTCGCGACAGACAGACCGACCAGAAGAGAGCCAACAAGGCCCGGTCCTCTGGTTACGGCGATGCCGCTTATATCATCCATTGTGATTTGCGCTTCATTGAGAGTCTGGATGATGACTGGGATAATCACTTCAATGTGCTTTCGAGATGCTATTTCCGGAACAACACCACCATATTTCCGGTGCAAATCTATCTGCGAGGCAACAACATTCGATAAAATGAACCGACCATCTTTCACAACTGCTGCCGCCGTTTCATCACAGGATGTTTCTATTCCAAGTACCAACATGAATCAGGCTCCGTAAAGTTTTCTTTTACAAGTATCATGAAATTATATATAGAAATGTACAATCTTTGCAAACAAAGATTTATTGCAGGTGTAAATAGCCGAACGGAGAAAACCTGAACATGGAAATAACATCAGACTTTCTTGTCTTGGGCAGTGGTATAGCAGGGCTCAGCTTTGCAATTAAAGCGGCGGATCTCGGAACTGTATCCATTGTAACAAAAAAAGAAAAATCCGAATCTAACACAAATTTAGCACAGGGTGGCATTGCCGCTGTTCATGATAAAAGGGACAGATTTGATTATCACATAAACGATACTCTTGTCTGTGGTGCCGGACTCTGTAAAGAAGATGTTGTTAAATTCGTCGTCATAGAAGGTCCTGAAAGGATCAACGAACTGGTTCAATGGGGCGTCGATTTCACAAAAGCTAAAAATGGCAATTCCAGCATTTATGACCTGGGACGTGAAGGTGGTCATTCCATGAGAAGGGTCCTCCACGCGAAAGATCTCACGGGAAGTGAAATAGAACGAGCTCTCCATGAAAAAGCAAGTCTTAAAAGAAATATTAAGATATTTGAAAATCATATCGGCATCGATCTTATTTTAGAATCCAATTTACGACCTGAAATAAAAAAAGACCGTGACAAATGCCTCGGCGCTTATATTTTCGATACTCAACGCAATGCAATCCATACATTCAGGGCAAAATTTATAATTTTGTCAACCGGCGGGGCTGGCAAAGTATATCTCATCACAACAAATCCAGATATTGCTACCGGTGACGGAATCTCCATGGCATATAGGGCTGGCGCCTACATCGCCAACATGGAATTCATTCAGTTTCACCCGACCTGTCTTTATCACCCGGACGCCAAGTCTTTTTTGATCAGTGAGGCAGTCAGGTGAGAAGGGGGTATCCTTAAACTTAAAAACGGAGCTTCATTCATGGAAAAATACCATCCCATGAAAAGCCTCGCACCGAGGGACATCGTCGCCAAGGCGATTGATACGGAACTAAAAAAATCCGGAGACGAATATGTTCTTCTTGATATCACCCATCGGGACAGAGCATTTTTGGTGGGAAGATTTCCTAATATATACAAAAAATGTCTGGAATTGGGGATGGATATCACGAACGAGCCCATTCCCGTCGTCCCGGCAGCCCATTATCTTTGCGGTGGTATCGCGGTTAATTCCTATGGGGAAACAAATATCGACAGGCTCTTTGCCTGTGGCGAAGTCTCTTGCACAGGCCTGCATGGCGCCAATCGCCTTGCAAGCAATTCGCTTCTTGAGGCGGTCGTTTTTGCACACCGCTCGCTCATGAAAATAGGCAAGATTTTCATAGAAACAACGGATGACCCGATACAGATCCCTCCATGGGATCCCAAAGGCGCCACAGAAAGTGACGAATCCATCGTTGTATCCCATAACTGGGATGAAATCAGAAGATGCATGTGGAATTATGTGGGTATTGTCCGTTCAGACAAAAGGCTGGCGCGTGCGGACAGGAGAATAGAGCTGATCACACGTGAAATTGACGACTATTATAGAAATTTTATCGTAACAAGAGATATTGTTGAACTCAGGAACATCGCAACAGTGGCAAAACTCATTATCCAGTGTGCGAGGATGAGAAAAGAAAGCCGGGGTCTTCATTATAATATCGATTATCCGGAAAAAGATGACCTCAACTGGCTGAAGGATACGGTTATCAGCAAGGATCGGCCATGGATTTAAGATCATCCCACGATGAGCAGGCTATTCATTTTCACTTTTCTCTTCAAATACCCTGCTGAAAATGAAGTCAATGTGCTTAAGAAAATTCTCATATTTAAATATATGGTCAATATCTTCGGGTGTAAGGTAAAACGATACATCCTTATCAAGTAACAAGAGATCCTTGAATTCGCTGCCCTCATGCCAGGCTTTCATGGCATTTCTCTGTACAACAGTATAGGCATCCTCCCGCAACATCCCTTTTTCGATTAACTTCAGTAAAACATTTTGAGAAAATATAATTCCTTTTGTCATTTTCATGTTGTCAAGCATTTTATCTGAATATACGACCAAGGACTCGACCAGCCCGGTAAAACGATGCAACATGAAGTCGAGAAGGATCGTCGCATCGGGAGCTATAACTCTTTCTACCGATGAATGGCTTATGTCCCGCTCATGCCAGAGGGCCACATCTTCAAGGGCTGCCTGGGCATAAGACCTCATCAGTCGCGCAAGTCCTGAAAGGTTTTCAGCAAGAATGGGGTTTCGCTTATGGGGCATGGCGGATGATCCTTTTTGTCCCGGAGAAAAATATTCTTCAACCTCCCTCACCTCCGTTCTCTGGAGTAATCTTATCTCCTGAGAGAATTTATCTATCGAAGAGGCAATGATGGCCAAGGTACAAAAGAATTCGGCATGCCGATCCCTCTGGACGATTTGTGATGATACGGGCGCCGGCTTCAGACCGAGTTTGTGACAGACGTAAGCCTCAACAGAAGGATCAATAAAAGAGAACGTCCCGACGGCGCCTGAAATCTTGCCATAGCTTATCACCTCTTTTGCACGGATTAGCCGTAAACGGTTTCTTTCCATTTCTTGATACCATAGAGCCAACTTCATACCAAAGGTGATAGGCTCGGCATGAATACCGTGCGAACGCCCTATCATGAACATATCCTTATGTGACCATGCCTTTTGTTTCAGCACTGAAAGTAATATATTGAGATCATCGATTAAAATCTCCGATGCTTCTTTTAGGAGCAGGGCAAGGGATGTGTCAAGAATATCAGAAGATGTGAGTCCCATATGGATGAAGCGACTGTCCTCACCTACTCTTTCAGCCACTGTCGTCAAAAATGCGATGACATCATGCTTGGTTTTTTTTTCGATCTCTTCTATTCTTGCCACATCAAAACCGGCTCTCTGTTTGATATTTCTGAGAGATTCTTCAGGAATTTCGCCTCTTGCCGACAGAGATTCACAGGCAAGAATTTCTATGTCGAGCCACTTTTTGTATCTGTTTTCAAGGCTCCAGGTGGCCGTCATCCTTTCTCTTGAGTATCTTGAGATCAACTCTTTTATCTCCTCTATAATGTTATTGATAAGTGATTATAATGTAACATTGTATACATAAAACAAAACAGTAAAGAAATAAACATAAAAAACTACACAAATAAAAATATATGCAGTATAATATACAGTGATATTTGGTCTTGGTTTTTTTATCGGAGGGTGTCACTGCTTACTCATGATGGAACAAGACGCTACAGAGTGGCGCGAAAAGGTCGTTTCGCCTGCCTTGGTGCTCACGAAGATCGAACCTGGAATGAGCATCTTTCTTGGTACCGGGGTATCTGAACCGAGAACCCTTGTCAAACATTTGATGTCGTCAAATCTACGGAATCTTACAGATCTTGAGCTGATTCAGATCGTAAGCCTCGGTGATGCCATCGCATTCAGCAATTCATCGACAGCCCAGAAATTCAGGCTCAAGACTTTTTTTGCCGGATGGGCAGCAGGCAAAGCCATTTTTTCCGGTTATGTGGATATGATTCCCTGTCGTTTTTCTCGCATCCCGCGACTGGTTGAATCTGGCGCAATTCGTGTTGATGTGGCGTTCGTTCAGATTTCTCCACCCGACAGGAGGGGATTTGCCAGTCTTGGTGTTTCTGTGGATGTTGCCAAACACGCCATGTCCAGGGCATCCATCGTTGTGGGTGAAATCAATGATCAGGTTCCACGCACCCTTGGTAACACATTTGTCCATGTCAATGACTTCGATTATTTGGTTAACGCAACCGAACCGCTCATTTACTTTCCACGATGGCCTGTTGATGAAATCATTGACAAAGTTGCCGCTAATATCGCTTCCGTCGTGGAAGACGGTAGTTGCATCTCGTTCTATTCAGGGTCACTTTTTGAAGCCCTGGGAAGGCACCTCTGCAGAAAACGAGACCTTGGGGTTCACACCTTTTTCTTTACTGATCCTCTCATGGACCTTGTCAGATGCGGTGCCGTAACCAACAAGAAAAAGGGGCACTTTCACGACAAATCCCTGACAGCTTATGCTCAGGGAACGCCTGAACTGATGAAATGGCTGCATCGAAACCCCCTTATTGAATTTCAAGGTATCGATGTCGTATCTGATCATATGCGAATCAGCATGAACGACAAGATGATTGCTATTCTTCCTGCGCGAAAAATTGACCTTGCAGGTGGCATTGCCCTGCCTGTAGGACAGGGGAGTGTTACTCCAGGTCCCGGCCATGCCCAGGAATTCTTTGCCGGAGCGGAACACTCAAAAGGTGGAAGAACCATTTTCGCACTTCCAAGCCGCAATCTTCAGGGACAGGGCAACATTCTGCTTTCCGTAGACGAATATCCCAATCAATTCACAAATCAGGAATCTTTAGACCTTATCATCACCGAGTACGGAATTGCCTCCATGACGGGAAGAACGATCCGCGAGAGGGCTCAGGCTCTTATTGACATTGCCCATCCCGATGATCGTGCCGATCTCTTCCGACAGGCAAAGGCGGCGAATATTTTATATTCCGATCAGATTTATTCCGTTGAATCGGGGCACCTGTACCCGGATAAAATAGCGTGCACTCACACATTCAGCGAGGGACTTACGGTACGATTCAGAGCAATAAAACCTTCAGATGAGGAGGAAATGCGCAGATTATTTTACCGGTTTTCCGATAAGTCAGTATACTACCGATACTTTAGCCCTATTAAGGTCATGCCGCACGTAAAAATGCAGGAATACGTGAATGTGGATTACAGGCGCGGCATGTCCATCGTCGGTCTCGTTGATGAATCCGGCATTGAACGAATCATTGCAGAAGGCCGGTATGTTCGTCTCCAGGATCGTCCTTTCGCCGACACGGCCTTTATTGTGGATGAAAAATTTCAAGGTCGAGGGATCGCATCCTTTCTTCTTGATATGCTTATTTCTTTCGCACAAGAACAGGGAATAAAAGGTTTTATAGCCGACGTTCTTGCCGATAACAAATCTATGATAAGAATATATGAAAAATCACGATATCCTATTCAGGCCGTCGTGGAATTCGGAGTATATCACCTGACAATCCCCTTTTCCGAACGAAGCGAAATGCCGTCAGATTTAATCACTCATAGAAAAACTTGACAGAGTATTCCATTCATAAGCAATATTTATCTGAGATGATGTATTTTGAAAATCCTCTTCGATAAGGATATTATTTTGTAAAGGAAGGAAATATGTTTCTTTTTAAAAAAATATTTGCCCCTCTTTTCTTGCCCCTGTCAATCATTATAGTACTGCTGGTTGCCGGCTTATTTCTCGTCTGGTTCACCAG
>JAPLJQ010000503.1 GCA_026388495.1 Deltaproteobacteria bacterium
ATTCTATAGCACTCCACCGTCATTTGCAAGCATTGTTCTGGGAGGGGAAAACGGACTTTTTAGAAGCCGTCATCTATGAACTCCTTTGGAATGCCATTTTAAGATAGGTTCCGATCTGCTCCAGAGACAAAGACATCAGAGTTTCGCAACCCGTATGCCAGGCTTTGTACCAGTCCACAGTCCATTCTATGGCGGTTTCACTATCACAGCAGGGAAACCATTTCAGATCACAGGCGGCTTTGTCGATGGCGAGATGAAGGAGGTGGGCCTCGTGAAGGGCATTGTTGGTTGAAGGCGGTAGCTCAATGCGACCACTTCCCCAAGCGGAAATAAAACGCCGTGCCAAATCCAAAACGCTTATCTGATCGGTCATGAGTGGGCCAAAATTCCAGGCGCCGCTGAAGGGTTCGGGATCTTCTGTCAGGCGTTTCGCCAGTAGCAGATAACCGGATAGCGGGTCGAGGACATGCTGCCAGGGGCGTGTGGCACTGGGATTGCGAATGATGATGGGTTCTCCTTTGGACAGGGAACGGACGCAGTCGGGTATGATGCGGTCCCTCGCCCAGTCACCACCACCGATGACGTTGCCGGCGCGAGCAGTGGCAAAACCGATGAAATTCCGGGAAATCTGAATTCCGGGGACACGATACCGAATTCTGGCGAATTCGGGTCATGTCCCCAGAATTCTCCGTCATGTCCCCGGATTTCTGGAAAAAGGAACGCAGATAGGCGGAACAGACGATCTCTGTGGCCCCTTTGCTGGCGCTGTAGGGATCATGGCCGCCCATGGGGTCATTTTCACGATAGCCCCAGACCCACTCCTTGTTTTCATAGCATTTGTCGGAGGTGACGACCACGGCGGCCTTGACGGATGGGCAATGGCGGATGGCCTCCAGCACATTGACCGTGCCGCCGATGTTAGTGTCAAAGGTCATTTTCGGGTCGTCGTAGGAATCACGCACCAGTGGCTGGGCAGCGAGGTGAAAGACGATTTCCGGTTGTGATGCATCAAAGGCTTTTTGAACCATCTTAAAATCACGGATATCGCCTTCGATATGATGAATCAGATTTTTTAATCCAATCAGATCGAAATGATTTGGTTCTGTATTCGGGGGCAGGGCGAGACCGGTGACCTGGGCGCCTAATTCATGAAGCCAGAGGGCGAGCCAGGAACCTTTGAAGCCGGTGTGGCCGGTGACTAAAATGCGCCTGCCGCTGTAAAAGTTGTTAAACATTATTTCCCCGCCCCTCTATTCCCTCCCGGCAGGAGACTGTGTCACAATAGGGGGAAATGTCATTCCGAACGAATGTGAGGAATCTTAACATATTAATATTATTAGCCATTAAGATTTCTCGTTTCACTCGAAATGACAAAAAAGAGAATTACGACACAGTCTCCAGGGGGGGGAAGTGAATAAAATGATCAATAATGCCCATTGTATAATCGATATAGCGGCCGTTTTCAACCTGGTGGCCGGTGACGTATTTTTTGCCGAGGGTTTCGGCCTTGATGACGATGTCGGACATAAATGCGTGAGGGGCGAGGGGTTAGGAGTGAGGAGCATGGACGATACTTCTTTCAGTTCGGTAACGAGTTCTGCGGCTCGGGTGTTTTGGTAAATGCTGATTCACCGATTTGCTAAAAGTTCATCAATTTCTTGATCCGTGAAACCAAACTGACGAAAGATCCGAATAACGTAAGGCGAAGACAATTCACCTGCACCCATATCGATGGGAGCTATTCTTTTCCGACCCTCAACAATACGCAAGTATATGTCGTGATCGCCCTTTCCATGCCTGAGAAAAGAACAGCCACCGGCTATCAGTATGCGCAGTAGCTCCCTGGGCTTGAGGGATGGAACATTTTTAGGCATGAACCGCCCTGAATTCGTACGTTTCTAATGTAGGTTCTCGCCCTTCTACGGATAGAAATTCGTGCAATTCATTGATGGCAATGGGCGCCGTAAAAAGTGATGGATCGTCGGAGAAAGCCAATTCCAAAGATGTGATAGCCTCTCTCATTTTTATAAGCGCTTCCTCTTTCGTAAACCCCTGGCTGACAACACCATTTTCCAGGCACAATGCCACCCAGTAGTCACCGCTTCTTCTTAAAATAGTTGTGAGGAATGACATCTTTCAATCTCCTTAATTGCTGTTCAACTACGATTATATACGATTATAAACTATCTATTTTTTTCACGTTTGTCCATGTTTAAGGGGTGAGGAGTTAAGAGTGAGGGGTTATGCATTTTTCTTATTAACTCGCTCTCTAAGGCTTCGCAATAATCCGAGACCTGGTTTATTTTAGTCAATAGTTTTTTAAAATATTTTATTCAGTCATTGAGAGAGTCACCTTGTCCGATCCTGGCATTTAGAGAGTCTCAACAGAGCTCTGATCGAGCTTAATTGGAACTAAGGTGACGACGGGGA
>JAPLJQ010000003.1 GCA_026388495.1 Deltaproteobacteria bacterium
AACTGTTCTTCTTTCTTTCGTTTATCTCCCATCGAATCCATGAGGCTCCTGTGTTTATTTGGTAAGACATTGCTTTCTGACGGGCGAAATATAGGAAGGTTCCGTTTGTATGTCAATTATTTATTTATCTCTCAAAACCACTGACAATGTCAGTGGTGGGGAGTGGGGGCGGAGGCCTCACATCTTTAGCGCATCAACAATGTTGATAAGCAGACAGGATTTGTTGTAACGTATCCATAGGAGTGTAGAATTGGGGACAAAGTAGAATTGGGGACAGCCACTAATTAATAGAGAGCATAATAATGAGTGGCTGACTAAAGTGATGAAGGCCAGAGGACGATGATCATTCAATTAAGATAACTTCCCAATTATACCTTATCTATCGGAACAATCCTTTGGTCGTCAATCGCTGGACTTCTTTCTCATCTGTCCAGATTATTTCTCCCGTTTCGATACTGACAGCTTGTAAGGTAATATTGTAATAAATGATGTCTGTGCGATCGCTTCGTTTTCGAATGCTGGAAATTGTACCTCTCAGAATATATTTGGCGCCAACCAGTTTTCCGATTTGCGCAACAGTTTTGTTGTCAAACAGGCCGGATTGTTGGAACTTTAACTGATTCAAGATATCGTTTAATGCTTGATCATCCACAAATCTTGCGATGCCATCATTTATTAATTTTGTCCTGACCTTTTCCATGATGGTTCTGGTATTTACATGCTCGTCCGTCTCGTTTCGCAAATCCTTGGCAAGTATCCATCGCGGTTTTCCCTGCCTTAATTCTGATCCGGGCGAATTTGCTGATTTTGCAATTGAATTGACCATGTGATCAGCAACTTCTTTTAAATCCTTTGCAGACCAGTCTGATCCCGTAACCGTTTCATTGTCGGCAATGCCGTGCCGGATAGTCGTTGCACAACCAAAAATCGTACAGCTAATCATAATAATCAGCAAAATCCCGATTGTCCTTGTTTTCATATCTTACCTGCCTGTGATTTGTTGGTAGATTATATGATGAATCCTCTCCGGCCCGTCACCATCACTTTGCATATGCAAAATAAGCGATATTTATCTTGTCCTTTTCAACCTTGATTTTCTTCGTCTCCACACCGCATCCGTAATCTATCTTGATCGTGTGTTCACCAGGTTCAAGACCATCAACCCTGAGGTACTTTATATGTTTCGGCAGTGACAGCCATCCCCGCAGATCTGCCTGCTCGGCAGCCATCCATGCCGCACCTGCTGAGTCTATGGCAAGATCTGCAAATAATGATGCGAAGGGAATATTTTTCAAGGCCTCTTTTGCAGCCATCTTCGCCGCGAATTGTGTCGCAGCCTTAGCAGTCATTCTGGCGACAATTTTGGCTTGTAAGGCAGGCTTGTTCTTCTGATATTGTGTAATGACCGTATTCTCAAGATCATACAGGAGTTTCGCATTCCCGATGGGTTTTCCATCAAGATAAATGTTGCACGCTGTGACTTCTGTCGGTGTCGGCGCATATTCGGCATATGCAAATCCCACTACTCCGACTCCCGGGATCGGCGTAGGACCCCACTTTCTCTGGAATTTCTGAGGAGCTAATCCAACATCCACTAAAATCACCAGATCGGTTGTTTTACCCTTCTTGCTGTCTATCCTGACAATTTCCTGATCCCATTTCAGCTTTTTGTACTCGATTTTTGCATCATCTTTTTTCTCTTCCATTTCATACATGATAGCTGTCAGATATCGTGCAAATGGGTTTTCAAGATATGCCCTTTCAACCGGTTTCTCTTGAATGTATTGGTTAATTTTTGTAATGGTCCGGTTTCGCTCGACTATTGCCCCATTAAAATCCCCTGTACTGAGATATGCAATGATTAAATATGGACTAATCATCAATTTTTCATGCATTTCAGCCTCATATTCAGTCGCAGTATCATCTGTCAGTATAGACCCGAATCCCTCTGTTAATGATATTGTTCCTTCTATTGTCAGGAATCTTTTTTCCGCCTCCTGAAGATTTGCGATAGATTGATCGAACTTGCGCGCAGCCAAGGCCACCTTGCCTCTTTCCAGCAAAGACAGATACTTGTTTTGTTTGGCCCCGTCGGTCTTCTGGGATTTTTGGTATAGTGTGTCGGCTTGTGTAAAGGCGGAATCAAAGGCGCCCTTCGTCAGACTGGAAACCATCGTCTCGTATTCCAGGGTGTATCCGCTCCGCTGAATATTCTGCGGAATCGGCTCCGGTTTAACCGTTGGCTCCGCGGTGGTCTCCTCCGCCCTGACCGGCAACGGCGCAGCACTTTCTGTTTTCTTGGCTAATACTGAAGCTACCGGTTTTTCCCCCACGAATGAAGCCCCTGTCGAAGGCTGCTTTGCGGAATCGACTTTCGATTCCGCAGCCAGGGTTAGTTCCGATAACTTTTTGAGGCCTTCTCTGATATTTTCACGTGCTGCACCTTCGTTAGCCATCCTCAGTCTTTCCATTCCGCTTAAGGCTTCTCCAAATGCGGCCGTATAAGGTTTAGTGATATTCTCCTGGAATACGACCTTCTTATCCTTCAGGCTCGTGAGCTTCCATTTTGCATTCATCGTGACGGTCATGTTAAATCCCCCCCACGGCTGGGCAAGATCAACAATATCTACATCGAGCATGTAATCCGCATGATCGGCTTTTACGATTGTGCTAAAAGCGCCGGACTTGTTTATAGATTCGACTAACGCTTCCTTAAAAGATTCACTGGATATCTGAGACACCCAGGCGGGGTTGGTTTCTTTGCCGCCACTCGTTTGAACCGCTACTACATAAGGCTGTTTTTTTTGAATTGAGTACTCGGAGGGAACCATTTTGGTAGAGACCGCGCCAGTCGCGCAGCCGGAAACGACACCTGCAAAAACTGCTACGAGAAAAATCATGAATTTCTTCATATTTTCCTCATTATACGTATCCTAATGGCTTGATATAATTGATAAGAACATCCTTTTTGTTGGGGAAGTATAAGAGAAATATTTCTTGTATGTCAAGTTAATTATCGTAAATCATTTCATTTCTTCCTGCTCGTTTATTTCTTCAATTCGGCAATGAGTTTCGGTACGACATCGTAGAGGTCACCGACGATCCCGAAATCGGCCACCTTGAAAATGGGGGCGTTCTTGTCTTTATTCACTGCGGCGATCACCTTTGCGTTGCGGATGCCGGTGACATGCTGGACCTGTCCGGAGACCCCGATCCCGAGGTAAAGGTCTGGTTTCACCTGCACGCCGGAGAGTCCGATACAGAGTTCTTCCGGCAGCCAGTGAAGCTCCCCGGAAATCGGTCTCGTACAGGCAATTTCGCCGCCGAGGGCTTCGGCCAATTGCCGGGAAAGTGCCAGATCTTCCTTCTTGTCGATTCCTCTTCCGACGGAAACAACCACTTTGGCCTCTGTGATATCCTTCGTTCCGCGTTCCTTTAGTTTTATTTCAAGGACCTGCACTGCTGAAGGAGAAGACGCCGGAAGCTCCCTGATCTGTCCCTGCCGGCCTTCTTCCGGTAAGGCGGGCTCAAATATCTTTGGGGGAATGGTGGCCATGACAGGGCGGGTGGTACATGTGACTTTCTGCACGGCTGCGCCTCCGTACGCGAGGCGTTCCATAATCAGCGTCTTGCTTTCTTCATCGAATTTGAGAGCCATGCAGCCGCTGCAAAGGCCCGCATTCAGGCGGGCGGCGATGCGGGCGGCGAGATCCTTTCCCCTCGATGTGGCGGAAATCAGTATGATATCGGGATCGGCTTTTTTCGACTCTTCGGCAATGACAGGAATATAGGCATCCAGGGGCTGGTTGGCTGCAAGAGGAGGCAGCACCAGAACTTCGTCTGCCCCGCGACGAATATATTCTTCAGACCGTTCAGGTTTATGGCAGATGAGTACGCAGACGCGGGTTTCCATCTTCATCGCCAGCTGCCGCCCGATGTTCAATAGTTCCAGGATTCGCTCGTGGTTTTCGGCAAATATCCATACTCCAGCCATTGGGTTCTCCTTTATCCGATGACGCCTTTCTTCCGAAGGGATCCGACGAACCGGGCGATTTCTGCGTCATCCGTTCCAAACTTCTCACAGTCCCGTTCCAACCGCGACGCCACAAGGCCGATGGTCTGTAAAAGAACTTTGCCGGCGGGCTGCAGCTCATCGTTCTTGATCGTTACCGCAGGCTTTTTCCCGGCCATCAGCGTGTCCTTAACGCCGGGTATCCGTGGTATGTTGATGTCTGGGAGCACCGTCACCAAAGCGGGCAATGGCGACGCAATGACTTCAATTCCCTCTTCGATTTTCCTGTCAGCGATGAGTCTGTTTTCGGCGATGGTGACTTTCTGGACAAAGGAAATGCAGGGTATCCCCAGGTTTTCCGCCAGTCGGGGGCCGACCTGCTGGGCGTAGAGATCGCCCGAGCCCTCGCCGCAGATGATCAGATCGTACTGACCGATCCTGGAGCGGATGATTTCCGCCAGGATGGCGGCTGTCTGGGAAGAGTCCAGATGGCCGAATGTGTCATCGGCGGCGAACCAGGCCTGGTCGGTTCCACGGGAGAGGGCATCCTTGACGCCCTTGGATGCCGCAGGCGCGCCGACGGTGACGGCAATGGCGCTTCCTCCAAGGGTTTCTTTCAGCCGGACGGCCTCTTCGATGGCGTTGCGGTCATAATCGCTGATTTTATAATCCACCGAGGAGAAGTCCAGCTCCCCGGATGATCCCCGTCTGATGTAGGCCTCATCGACGACCCACTTGAAACACGCAATGATGGTGGGCATAAATACACCTCTATCAGGAGATCAGGTCTTGACTTTGCTCAAAGTCAAGACCTGATCCTATTTGTTTCAGCGGAGCACATTTGCGGAGATGACCATCCGCTGGGCTTCCGACGTGCCCTCGCCAATCTCGGTGAACTTGGCATCACGAAACAGCCTTTCCACCTTTGCGCCTTTGCAGTAACCGTAGCCACCGTAAATCTGTACCGCCTTGGTGGTGTGTTTCATAACCGCCTCCGATGCGAAGAGCTTGGCAATGGCGGCTTCCTTTCTGAAGGATTGATCCTGGTCCTTGAGCCAGGCCGCGTAATAGGTGAGAAATCGGGCCGCGGAAAGATCCGTTGCCATATCCGCAATCATCCAGGCAATGGCCTGGTGACGGGAGATGGGAGTGCCGAACTGGACCCGCTCCTTGGAATACCGGATGGATTCATCCAGGGCGGCCTGCATGATGCCGACGCACTGGGCGGCGATACCAATCCGGCCGCTGTCAAAGCCGCTCATGGCCATCTGGAGGCCCATCCCTTCTTTACCCAGCAGGTTTTCTTTCGGCACGCGGCAATCCTTGAAAATCATCTCGGACGTCTGGGAAGAACGCAGCCCCATCTTTCTTAAGTGTTCTCCCGCTTTCATGCCGGGGGTTCCCTTTGGTACGATGAAGGCGCTCATGCCCTTCCGGCCTGCTGTTTTATCTGTCCAGGCGAAGACGAGGTACGTATCGCCTATGGGGCCGTTTGAGGTAAAAACCTTGGTTCCGTTGATGACGTAATCGTTGCCGTCGAGAACGGCAGTGGTGGTGGCAGCCAGCACATCGGTGCCCGCTCCCGGTTCGGTGAGCACAAAGGCCCCGAGGTGTTTTCCTTCGGCCATGGGGGTCAGATATTTCCTTTTCTGCTCTTCCGTTCCGAAAAGAAGGATCAGTGTGCAGCCGATTCCCACATGAATCGACACGGTGAATCCCGTGGAGGAGCAGGACCGGGAAAGCTCTTCCACGACGATGATGTGGGTCAGATAATCCGCGCCGGCGCCGCCGTACTCTGTTGGAATGGGAATGCCCATCCAGCCACCTTCAGAGAGTTTATGAAACAGCTCGGCGGGATGGCGGCTGTTCTCATCGATTTCCGCGGCGATGGGTTCCACGTACTTTTCGCAAAATTCCCGGACATTCTTACGAATCAGCTCCTGTTCCTCCGTCAATTTAAAGTCCATGGTCTCCCTCCTGTGATCGTATTTAAAAAAAGCCGAATTGATTCTATCCATAATCTAACCGAAACGGAACTGGACTCCCGTTCCTCCTTCGGGATAATTCCAGTCCAGAACCTCGACGCCGCAGGCAAGGCGGCATGTGCCGCACTCCAGGCAGCCGTCGATATCGAGGACAATCTCTCCCCGCTCATTTTCGCTGTAAAGTCCGGCCGGGCAGACCATTACGGCCCGTTTCAGGCGGGGGTCCTTTTCCATGCCGGGCCTGATCCTGATGTGGGGATTGCTGACGGGTTTGAACACGTCAAGGCCGAGTTTTGCCTTCAGATCCATAGAGTCGCTCATATCTTCATCACCTCTTTGAGATCCTTGAACAGGGCCCACACCTCACCCAGGGGCAGGTGCTTCCTGATGGTTTGGTAAAGCCTCTGCTTCGGACCGTCTGAAACAGCGTAGAGGTCTTTCATGATGTTTCCCGTCAGTTCCGGATAACGGTTGAAAAATCGGGGGTTGCCGATAACGGCAGGCGTTTCGCGGAAATTCCTGAAATCCTGAAGAACGAAGCTTTTCTCCAGAAGCTTCCTGTACACACTCAGGGTTTCGGCGTCGAATTTCCCCGCCTCTCTCGCGTTGAAGACAGCCTGGGCGGCAAAGTATCCCGACGCCAGGGCGTACTCCATACCCCGGACGGTGAACCCGATATTCAATGCCAGACCGGCGGCGTCTCCCGCCGCCAGAATGCCGTTTCCGTAAAGGTTTCCCATCGCCTTGAAACCGCCTTCCGGAATGACATGGGCAGAATATTCAACCGTGCTACCCCCCTTGATCAGAGGTGCGATTTCAGGGCGTCCCTTGAATTCATCGAGGAGCGCAGGCACGTCAATGGCATGTCCATCCGCTGCGGCATCCTCAATACGGACAACGATACCCAGGCTGACACTCTCTTTGTTGGTATAAAGAAACCCGCCCCCGAATTTCCCCAGGGTGACTTCCCCCACGAAGAGGCGCGCCGCTCCTTCATTTCCTTCCAGG
>JAPLJQ010000172.1 GCA_026388495.1 Deltaproteobacteria bacterium
GGGTTCTGTCTATAACACCAACCTGATGAATGCCATGGAAATAGGAAATCTTGTTGATCTTGCCGAAATGCTGCTGACAGCAGCCGTCGTAAGGGAAGAGTCCCGAGGCGGACATGCCCGTTACGATTTTCCGAACCGGGATGATGAGAAATGGCTAATACATACACTGGTCAGCTACTCAAAAGAAGGACCAAAACTTTCTTACAAGCCGGTAACCATCACCAAGTGGAAACCGGTTGAGCGTAAATATTAGGGGGAAGAAAGATGGGAAACAAACAGTTCGATAACCATTTGGGAATCATTGGATGGCTCGGAGGTGGTCGCTGGGGTGTAGAACGGTATCTGTATATACTACACCGCCTTACCGGGCTCGGAATTCTTATGTTCTTTTTGCTGCATATATTTGCAAGCTCCGTCAGGATGTATGGTCCGGAAAGCTGGAATGTCGCCATGGTGCTTTTAAAAAACCCCATTTTCAAACTTGGCGAATTCTTCGTTTTTGTTGCCTTTGCATTCCACGCCCTGAATGGAATCAGACTCATTTTCATTGAACTTGGGCTGGCCGTAGGAAAAGCCGAAGAGCCGATATTTCCTTACAAATCGTCTCTTAACAACCAGAAACCCTTGATGATGATCGTGATGGTGATTTGCGCCATTCTGATCCTCGCTGGAGGGTACAATACTTTCTTCGGAAGTCATTAGGGAGGTAGTCATGAGGGAAACCGCATATTGGACTTGGTTTATTATTTCAGCAATCGTGATCCTTATCTTTGCGGGATTGCATATGACGGTTATGCATCTTTCGATGCTTGGCGTTTTTAACCCGGATGGTGGGGCCGTCACAGACTGGGGAAATGTTGCCTTCCGAAGTCAGAATCAGTTCCTTGCTTTTTCCTATATCATCCTGTTGGGTGCTGCTTTATACCACGGATTTTATGGGTTAAGAACGATTGTGTTTGAACTGGGGCCGAAAAAGTCTTTTCAGGATGGCTTCACTGTCCTTTTATGGATAGTCGGGCTTATTCTCTTCGGTATAGGCACATATTCAGCCATCGCAGCAAAAGCACTGGAAACAGCACTATAGGAAGGATGAAAAAATGGAAGAAAAAGTAACTACTACAAATATCATTTTCTATGTCCGTCGTTTTGACCCGGAAAAAGATGCATCACCCCGTCAGGAACAATACACGGTTCCTGTAGAAAAGGGGATGACGGTCCTGGATGGTTTGCATTACATTAAGCAGACCCAAGACGCTTCTCTTGGATTCCGCTTTTCCTGCCGTATGGGTGTCTGTGGATCCTGCGGAATGATGATCAACGGAAAGCCCGGATTGGCCTGTAACACACAGATTCTTGACGTCACACAGAGCGCTTTGACGGTTGCGCCATTACCTAACTTTAATCTTATCAGAGACCTCGCACCTGATCTGGTACCCATGTTCGGCGTTCATCAGAACATTCAGCCATATATTCAGAGAAGCGACACAGCGGAACGTGAAGATCCATCAATGGAATACTTCCAGACGCCGCATCAGCTTGAAGAGTACCTGCAGTTCACTTACTGTATCAAGTGCGGTTGCTGTATGGCTGCCTGTCCGACGATGGCAACCGACAGGGAATATCTGGGACCGATGCCACTGACGCAGATTTATCGTTATAACACGGATTCCCGTGATGACGCGGGTGACGTGCGGAAAAAATTCGTTTCTGAGTCTCATGGCGTGTTCAACTGCCATTATGCGGGTGAGTGTTCCGCTGCCTGTCCCAAAGGCGTGGACCCCGCCAGGGCGATCCAATTGATGAAAAAGGATCTTGTTCTCGGTTATTTCGGTTTGGCAAAGCATGGGAAGTGTGCACATCTTCATAAGAAACCCGATAAGGCCTCATGGAAGGCAAAGATTGAGGTGCCTGCGCATACGGTAGGAAAATGAGGGTTTCTTTTACGCGGAGACATGGATCGGGGATCAATTTTAATTAACCGGATATTATTAAATAAGACAGGAGGATATTAATATGGGTCGTAAAAAGGTAACGGTTATCGGAGCTGGAAATGTGGGGGCGACCGCCGCTCACTGGGCAGCCATCAAGGAACTTGGGGACGTCGTTCTCATGGATATTATTGAAGGGATGCCTCAGGGAAAGGCTTTGGATCTCATGGAAGCCGCCCCGATGGAAGGTTTCGATGCGAACGTCATCGGAACGAACGGTTATGAAGAAACGAAAAATTCCGACGTGGTTATCATTACATCGGGTATTGCCAGAAAACCAGGCATGAGCAGGGAAGATTTGCTCAAAATCAATTCAGACATCGTCGGTTCGGTGGTTGAAAATGTCGTAAAGGCTTCACCCAATTGCATTATTATCATCGTGAGCAACCCCCTGGATACGATGACCTATCTTGCCCTGAAAGCCAGCAAGTTCCCGAAAAACAGGGTTATAGGGCAGGCAGGCGCCCTCGACTGCTCACGGCTTCAGAGTTTCATAGGCATGGAACTCAATATCTCGATTCAGGATGTGAAGGTGATGCTGCTTGGCGGGCACGGCGATGATATGGTTCCCATGCCGAGATTTTCCACAATCAACGGTATTCCGCTTTCCGAGTTTCTTCCCAAGGAAAAGATTGACCAACTTGTGGAAAGAACAAAGAAGGCAGGCGGCGAGATCGTAGCTCTGCTGAAAACTGGAAGCGCCTTCTATTCACCATCTCTGGGCGCCGTTATTATGGCAGAAGCCATCCTGAAGGATCAGAGAAGACTTATTCCGAGCTGCGTATATCTGGACGGTGAGTATGGATTGAAGGACATCTGCTTTGGTGTGCCCACCATTCTCGGCGCTAATGGCATTGAGAAGATTATTGAACTCAAGCTGAACGCCGAAGAAAAGGCCGCGTTCGACAAGTCTGCAGCGAGCGTCGGGAAGACGATCGCTGAAATGAAGGCCATGAAGGGAATTAAATAGTTATTTTAAACAGGTAAAGACGCTGTTGTAAAACCCCCTCGTTTCATAGCGAGGGGGTTTTTTTATAGGGACGCCGCCTTGAGGGTATTGACAAGGAGCATGGCAATAGTCATCGGTCCCACGCCACCGGGTACGGGGGTGATATGCGATGCCTTTTCCGCCACTTCCGCAAAGGCCACATCACCGACCAGACGACCGTTATCCAGACGGTTGATTCCTACATCAATCACAACGGCGCCGTCCTTGATCATACCACTTTTGATCATTTCCGGTCTACCGGCCGCCGCTATCAGGATATCCGCCCGCTTTGTCACTTCAGAAAGGTTTTTTGTCCTTGAGTGACAGATCGTCACCGTGGCATGCCGGTTCAGAAGCAGCAACGCCAATGGCTTCCCCACAATGTTGCTTCTCCCCACAATGACGGCTTCTTTTCCTTCTATCTCGATTCCGTGACGATCAATCATCTCCACAATTCCCCGGGGCGTGCAGGCTATATGGTACGGATCTCCGCTGAAGAGGCGCCCCACGTTCCAGGGATGAAATCCATCCACATCCTTGCGGGGGTCGATTGTTTCTATCACCGTATCCGGATTGATATGCCCCGGGAGGGGAAGCTGTACAAGAATCCCATGGATGCTTTGATCATGATTCAGTTCACGAATGATCTGAAGGATCTTTTTCTGTGTCGTATCATGGGGAAGCCGGAATTCCCGGGACAGAAAGCCCACCTCTTTACAGGCACTTTCCTTGCGTTTGACATATATCTTAGAAGCGGCATCTTCGCCTACCAAAATCACGGCAAGGCCGGGAACAATGCCCCGATTCTGTTTTAATCGGAGGGCTTCAGATGTGACGTGGTTACGAACATCCCGGGAAAGCCTGTTTCCATCCATGATAATGGCCATCTGTTTCTCCATTTTGTCTGTCATTCCAGTGAAAACGGGAATCCAGCATTTTCAAGTATTTTTATGCTCTCTGGATTCCTGCAGGAGTCCGCCCTCGAATGTGCCTGTCGGGGGCGGGAATGACGATTTTTTTACGAACCCCGTCAACCTTGGAAATAGTTTATTTGACCTGATATTCCTTGATGATCTGTATCAGTCTGGTCATCTCGGCCGGGGAGAGTTTGCCTTTGTATATGTAACGGCAGATTCTGTTTTTATCCAGCACAACCACGTTGGACACCTTGTTTGTTAATCCCCAGTTGTTCAGAATGATGTAATTATCGTCCAGTAGAATGACGGCGCCGGTTTCCTGCTGCTTATTTTTTACGATTTTTGCGATGGCAAAATTGGGGAGCAGGCTGGCTTTCATGTTGGCAATGCCGAACCCTGCGTAGCTTTTTTTCCGATCCAACCCCGGATCCTGTTTGAGGGCATCATCGACATGTTTGTTCATGTCTTTTGAACCCGGATCTGCATAGTTGAAGTAGACCACCCTCCCTTTCAACTCCGGCGAATTCATGGTATATTCCTTGCCGAGGGGATCCTTTAATCTGAAATCCGGCGCCTTATCCCCTACCTTCAGTTGCACAGCAGCCGCAGGCGATACAGACCATAAAAACATCAAAAAAACGATCCATAATGACTTTTTCATCTGTTTACTCCTCGA
>JAPLJQ010000331.1 GCA_026388495.1 Deltaproteobacteria bacterium
CCGAAGTCGGAATCACGGGTATCTGTATCGTCAAATCCGATGTATACTCTCATAGCTAAAACACCACCCTGTCCATTATTATTTTCTAATCCTGTATGGAAATTGGTATTATTTCTCTTTCCGAATCACATGAACGGCGGTCGCCTTGAAGGATGCAAAGACATGATCCTTCTCCTTCAGCGACATATTTTCCAGGGACTGGTGCGTTACGTAAGCGACAAGGGAAAATCCACAGTCAAGTTGAATCTTGTGGAAGAGCCCCATGGGAATGATCTTGACAATTATGCCCGGAAATATGTTTCTTGCACTGGTCATCTCCTCTGAAGGATTCCGCGACAGGATGACATTTTCAGGTCGAATAAAACAGACGACCCTATCCCCCATGCTCACGGCGCCGACGGCCTCAACCTCCCGGTCTGAAACGGATGTGATGAACGTCCCGTCGTATGTCTTCGTCACATGTCCTGAAAAAACCGTCTCCATGCCTACAAACGACGCCACGAATTCATCAACAGGGTGGTTCATCACCTGTTCGGGAGTTCCGATCTGGGCTATCTTCCCCTGATTCATCACGGCAATACGGTCCGACAACCGGAGGGCCTCCATCTGGTCGTGGGTCGCCATGATGGTCGTCGTCCCCGTCTCACGCAGGATGCGCTCAAGGTCTCCTGTGAGGGACTCGCGGGTCGGCGGATCGAGGGATGAAAACGGTTCATCGAGAAAAACGATTTCCGGTTTAGTCGCAAAGGCCCGGGCAAGGCTTGTCCGCTGGGCTTCGCCGCCGGATAACTTTCGGGCCGAGCGATCGACAAGATGAGCAATGCCGAACCGATTCAGATATTCATCCACGACCTGCCCTATCTTATGGTGTCCCATCCCACGGATTTTCAAACCCGAGGCAACATTTTCAAATACCGTTGTATCAAAGAGGAGAGGCTCCTGAAAAACCATGGCCAGATGTCTTCGATAGTCAATGACGGCGTGATTCGAGTCTATCTTTTTCCCCTTGAAAATAATGTCGCCCTGAGATGATTTCAGCAGCCAGGATAACATCAGCAGCAGCGTCGATTTCCCTGCACCATTCGGTCCTATGAGGGACATGACTTTCCCCTCAGGAACATCGAGGTGCGGAATATTCAGAACCGATACGCCTCCTCTTTTAACCTGAAGATTTCTGATCTCCAGTATGGATTTATCGGCATTCATCGCGGTCTTTCCCTCTGCTGGATCTGTGTCAGGATGGCATTGACAGCGAAGGAAAGCAACAGGAGGATGATTCCGAGGGCCATGGCGATATCAAAATTCCCCTTGCCGGTCTACATTACGGTTGCCGTCGTGAGAACGCGGGAATATCCTTTGATGTTCCCACCGACCATGATGGAGGCGCCGACTTCGGAAATGACGCCGCCAAAGCCTGCCATGACGGCAGCGAGAAGCGGGAGTTTTGCTTCCTTGACGAGTATCCACACCATCTGAAGACGGGTTGCGCCGAGGGCCAAAATCTGCAATCTGAGATTGGCAGGCAGGTTCTGGATGGCGGCCAGGCTGATCCCCATCACGATAGGTGTTGCTATGACGGCCTGGGCAATGATGATGGCCGTGGGCGTGTACAGAATCTCCAGGAAACCCAAAGGACCGTTTCTCCAGAGGAAAATAGTGACAAAAAGGCCCACCACCACGGGCGGCAGGCCCATGCCTGTATTGATAAGGCTCACCACAAACTTTCTCCCGGGAAACTGGGTCAGGGCAACGACGGTTCCCACGGAGACGCCGATCAGCAGGCTGATGAAGGTTGCCGTTCCAGAAACCTTCAGGGAAAGCCAGGTGATGCCCAGCACCTCCGGATCAAGGGTAAACAGGAGAATAAACGCCTGCTTTATTCCTTCAATAATAATGTCCACGTCTTGTGCTCCCTAAAAACGAGTCCATGAAGAAACTAAAAATACTTTTTTTTATTTGCCCAACTGTTCTTCTTTCTTGCCCGTATCGGGGAAGAACAGGGGCGAGCCGAACTTGTCCACACCGAAGGTCTTAATGACCTTCTGCGTCTGTTTTGAGACCATAAAATCCGCAAAGGCTTTTGCGCCCGCGGCGTTCACCTTGGGCCATTTCGCCGGGTTGACTTCGATAACGTGATAGATGTTCAGCAGAACGGCATCCCCTTCAGACAGAATATCAAGACCAAGATTCTTTTTCAGGGCAAGATAGGTGCCACGATCGGCAAGAGTATACGATTTTTTCTCCGCGGCAACGTTCAGGGTCTGCCCCATCCCGAGCCCCGTCTGTTGATACCATTTCTGTCCTTCCGCCTTTATCCCGGCAGTCTTCCAGATTTCCTTTTCCTTTGAATGCGTTCCCGAATTGTCTCCCCGGGACATGAAAATTGCGTTGGCTGCGGCAATTTTTTTGAAGGCTTCAACAGCCGACTTTGTCCCTTTTATCTTTGCCGGATCCGATTTCGGGCCTACGATAATAAAATCGTTATGCATGACCAGTCTTCTATTGATCCCGTAACCCTCGGCAACAAACTTCTTTTCTGCCGCAGGCGAGTGTACCAGAAGCACATCCGCCTCTCCCTTCTGCCCCATGGCCATGGCCTGGCCGGAGCCGACGGCGATCGTCTTCACGAAATATCCCGTTTTCTTTTCAAAGATGGGAAGCAGAACATCTAAAAGACCGGAATCCTGTGTACTCGTCGTTGTTGCCATAATAATATTTTTCTGTTTTGGTGGTGCCGCTGTGGCGGGCGTCACAGAGAAAACGAGGGCCAAAACCGCCATTAACACGAAAACAAAACCGATGCTTTTAAACCGTTTCATCATTTTTTCCTCCTGATACATAAAGTATGACGACCTCGCAAAAAGTCGGAAAACACCCGTCATGTCATTTCGACCGTAGGGAGAAATCTTGAAATAATTAAAGATTTCTCGTCGCTTTGCTCCTCGAAATGACAGAATTCTACTTTTTACGGGTTCATCAAATATGAACATTGAAAAACATATTTATTTGCCGCGCTGCGATTTTACCC
>JAPLJQ010000249.1 GCA_026388495.1 Deltaproteobacteria bacterium
CCCAGGCAGATCATAAAAATGATCACCATGCTTATTTTCATGCTTATTGCCACGAAGGATGCCTGTTTACGCAAAGTCCGTTCCCCTATCATGTGACACGCTCAAATATTGACGCTCTCGTAGAAAGTCCTCTTAACCGTCATACCGGCGAAAGCCGGTATCCAGAAATACCTTAAAACACTGGATTCCGTGTCAAGCACGGAATGACGAAGCAGGGCAAAATTGACTTTTTACGAACACGTCATATTTGATGATCTTGCAAAAAAAAATGGGGTTGACTGGATTTCATTTTCGCAGTCCGGCGGATGGGTGTTTCAAGGTTGCCATCTGACGGTCGAAAGCCATCAGGGCCGCGGGGAAGGGTGAGAGGGTTCTTCTGACGACGCCCTGAAGGAATGAAATGGCAAGACCATAATTCGTAATCGGGACACGCGCTTCTCTTGCCTGCTGAATCCGGTTCAACATTTCTCTTCTGGTCAGCATACAGGCGCCGCAATGAATAATAAGGCGATAGTCTTTGAGGTTTTCAGGGTAATCTCTTCCCGCCGACACCGTCGTTTCGACATCGCCCCCTACATACTGACGCAGCCATCGGGGGATTTTGACCCGCCCGATGTCGTCCTGGAGGGGGTGATGGGAGCATGCTTCGGCAATCAGGATCCTGTCTCCCGGCTTCAGGGTTTCGATCCAGGTAACGCCTTCCGCAGCCGTCACAAGATCTCCCTTCTGTCGGGCAAAAAGAATGGAAAAGGTCGTACAGGGAACATCCTTTGGAGTATCAGCCGAGACCTTTAATATTGCCTGGGAGTCGCAGACGACGATATTGGGAGGCCTGTTCAGGGATGACAACAGAGGGGCCAGCTCTCTTTCCTTGACGATGACAGCCGCTGCGTCGTTATCCAGGGTATCCCGGATGGTCTGAACCTGGGGGAGAATCAACCTCCCTTTCGGGGCTTGCATGTCGATGGGAACAACGAGGACGGCAATCCCTCCGGTGGACAGCAGATCGCCTATGAGAGCAGGGGGTTGAACGAAATCGTCCGGGGCGACCTCGATGAGATGACGCTTCAGGGTTTCCACGTAGATATCGCGGTTTTTCCAGTCAAGGCAGGATAGGGGGATTACCCGTTCCGCTGTCTTTTTGAGCCGCTCCATGTAATCGGAAGAAGGGTCCTGCAAATCAATTTTATTCATTACAATGAGAAGGGGTATGCTGTTTTTCCGGGCTCTGGCAAGAACCGTCTCTTCGTAATCCGTCCAGATCTCAGGCTCCGATACAAGAATAATTACGTCCGCCCGGTTATATATCTTTTCTGTTTTATTCAGCCGTAAATCGGAAAGAGAAGACATATCGTCAAGGCCCGCCGTATCGAGAAAGAGGACGGGGCCGAGAGGAAGCAGCTCAACCGCTTTTTCCACGACGTCTGTTGTCGTTCCCGCAATGGGGGAGGTGATGGCGATATCCTGCCCCACAAGAAAATTGAGAAGGCTTGACTTCCCCACATTGGTCCTGCCGAACAGCGCAATATGTAATCTATTTCCTTTCGGAGTCGTGTCCATTATGTCTGAATCCCAGTGCCGTCAGTTGATAGGGGGAAAAGACTCTGTCGATGAGTTCTTTTCCCAGTTTTTCTTCCAGAAAGACTCTCATGTTCTTTCTGCCTTCCTTATTAAAGTCGCTGACCATGTCGGTTGCGCGATCGTATCCGATGACGGGCACAAGGGCCGTGATGATCATGGGGCTCTGGTCAAAATAATGTCGGCACTTCACCTCATCGGCTTCGATTTTGATGACGTGGCCGGCTAACAGATGGTTGATGCTGATCAAAAGGTCAATTGATTCGAGAAAGGCATGGGCCAGCAGGGGAAGAAACTCATTGATCTGCAGGGTCCCACGGCTGGCGACGTCGGAGATGATAGTATCGTTTGCAAGTACTTTAATGCCCGTCTGAATGGTTGCTTCTGCAAGGACGGGGTTTACCTTTCCGGGCATGATGGAAGATCCCGCCTGGAGTTTGGGAAGTTTAATCTCGCCCAGAAAATTGAGCATCCTTAAGTCGTTAGCTATCTTGATCAGATTCGTCGCATGGGCTTTGAAAATGGCGGAAACCTCAACAAAGGGGTCGGCGTTGGCCGTTTCGCCCATCATGTTTTCACCCCGGGCAAGGCCGAGACCCGTCACCTCGCGGAGCTTTTCGATTACCAGGAAGATATAATCCCTCGGAGCGGCAATTCCTGTCCCGACGGCGGTCCCGCCGAGATTGACGACCCTGAGACGCTCTTCGCATTTAAATGTCCGCCAGCGGTCTCTCGATACAGCCTCGGAAAATGCGGAAAACTCCGCTCCCAGGGTGACAGGAACCGCTTCCTGGAGTTCCGTCCTGCCGATCTTAATGATTTTACCGAAATCTCTTTCCTTTTCCTGAAAAGCGCCCTGGAGGTTGGCGATAGCCTTGCTGAGCAATCGGAGGCCGTTGATGCCGGAAATTTTGATTGCCGTCGGATAGGTGTCATTCGTTGACTGATGAAGATTGACAGCGTTCAGTGGATGTACAAGTTCATAATTTCCCTTTTTACCTCCGAGGATTTCAATGGCCCTGTTTGCGATAACTTCATTAATATTCATGTTGGTGGAGGTGCCGGCGCCCCCCTGCAGGGCATCAACGGGAAAATGCTCCGATAGCGTCCCGACAACAATCTCATCGCAGGCCATCATGATGGCCTGCGCTTTTATTTCTTCAAGATACCCCGTTTGCAGGTTGGCCATGACGCAGGCCTTTTTTACCTTCGCCATGGCTTTAATCAGGGAGGGATTGACCCGGTAACCGCTGATGGGAA
>JAPLJQ010000180.1 GCA_026388495.1 Deltaproteobacteria bacterium
GATGTTCCCTGATTCCGTCCGTATCGTAATAGATATTTTTTTTCCGCTTTGTGTATCTGGCGCTTCCGACGAGATTTTTTTTCATAGATTCTCTGTTTTTCCAGAGACTGTAAATCTGTACAGCTTCCTGCTCAATATGTTTTCTGATTTCATCGGATTGTTTAAGGCTATTGGGATTGAAATCCGGTTCCCTGACATGACTGTAATCGAGGCCTGCCATTGCCAGAATAATGCCGACATTGACATAAGGGAGGGCATGTTCAATGGAGTATCCACCCTCGAGAACTGCAACATCCGGAGACAGCTTTTCATTCAACAAGGCATATCCCTGAGCGGTAAATCGCATATTGGTAATGGGATCAGTGTAGTGGTTGTCCTGCCCCGCCGAGTTTATTACAAAATCAGGCTTGAATTCTTCAAGGATGGGCAGGATTACGCGGTCCATCACAAAATGAAAGCCTTCATCCGACGTACCTGGCGGGAGGGGGATGTTTATGGTCGCTCCCAGGGCATTGGGGCCGCCAAACTCCTCATGGAATCCTGACCCGGGATAGAGGGTTCTGCCGTCCTGATGAACGGAGATGCAGAGGACATTCGGGTCATTCCAGTAGATGTCCTGAGTTCCGTCTCCGTGGTGGCAATCCGTATCAACAATGGCAATCCTCTTGATACCATAGTTCTTCCGGATATATTCAACCATGATCGCTTCGATATTGACATTACAGAAGCCGCGGGCGCCATGTACAACAAGCATGGCGTGATGCCCCGGAGGCCTGACGAGGGCGAAGGCGTTATCAACCTCTTTCCTGAGGACCTTTTCCGCTGCCGTAATAGCCCCACCGGCCGATATGAGATGGGATTCTGTGATGACTCTTTCTGCATCTGGAACGCAGATGTGGCAACGGTTGATATCATCAACCGTTGCAATGCCAGGCTTGTATTCGATAATATTGTCAAAGTCGAGCAGTCCTTCTTCGAACACCTGGTCCTGGGTATAAAGAAGCCGTTCTTCCCGTTCCGGGTGTGTTGGAGATATAGCCCAGTCAAAGGCGGGAAAGAAGACGAGACCCGTTTTCCTTCTTTTTTTCAGCATATTCCATTCCCCCTTTTGTACCCGGCTATTAAGCCCGGTTTGACTTGAACCTTTAACCTGATGTTTTTACCCGTTGTGTAATATTCCTTTACCATATTGAATTCTTGATTTTCAATAACCTCGATTTCCAAATCTTCCTCTTTGGCTCCCAATTTTAAGGCCTTCTCTCTTAGTGTTTTAATGCCGATTCTAAGAGCATCCTCTTTTGTAAATGTGGACGGTATGGCGGTTTGAACACCTTCCTGACCGATGATGAGGGTCCCTCTTTCTGTATCGGCAAGAAGGGTGAGTTCAGCCGTTGTCCGGGCGAGGGCGGCCCCAATGGCGTTGGCTACTTCCGCGTGTTCCGGTACGTAGGCAGGGCAGCCCAACATCTCCCCAAGGATGCCGGATATGGAATGCGCGGGCCCTCCAACGACATATAATGCCACGGGCTTCAATTTTTTCACCTCAAACATTTCGTGGATCGTATATACAGGCTTGTTGTTAATTTCTTCGATCATCCCATTGATCTGGGATACAATCTGACGGCACATATGATCTATGATAACTCTGGCTGTATCTATAACAGAACCATTCATTTTAGCGGCTATGTCCATTACCGACTGTACCGCCCTTTCTTTGTCACCGATTTTGGTCATGCCCAGAACGATCATGGCATCTGTCGGCGTAGGGCATGGCCCTCCAAAGGCAGCAGCTGGGCCTTCCCGTTCAGGACCAATCGTAATCTGATTATTTTGAAGTTTGACCCTGCTGTCTCCGCCGAGGCCTATGGATTTTGTGTGCAACCCTCTGATCAATGTTTTATGCCCATTTATGGTAACACCAACAACTTCCAGAAGAGGTGATCCGTCTGCAAAAATAGCGATGTCTGTTGTCGTGCCGCCTATATCGATGGCTATGGCGTCTTCCCTGCGATCAAACATGCTCAGAATACCCATAATGCTGGCAGCAGGTCCGGAAAGAATTGTCTGGACGGGAAGTTCAACAGACTGGGTTATATCTATCGTTCCTCCGTCCGCTTTCAGGATATAAATGGGGACCTCGAATCCCCACTGGTTAACAAAATTTAGGACCTGTCTTACGAAATCGTTGTATAGCTCCCATATGGCGGCATTGAGATAGGTCGTTGAGATGCGCCTGGGAAAATTGAGATGTCCTGACATCCTGTGACCAAGAGATACATGTCTCAAACGATCACGGATGATTTCTTTGATCCTTATTTCCTGGTCGGGGTTTCTTGTTGAAAATTTTCCCACGATACCGACATGTTGAATCCCTTTTTCTTTAAAGAGTGTGCTTATCTTGGATACCTCATTTTGATCTATCTCCGTAATTTCAATACCCCGATGATTGACATAACCGGAGACGAAATACGTATCTTCATTGATTGTCAAAAGGGATGGGGGAAGTCCGGGCCCGCTTACAAGGATGAGGCTTACCCTGTCTGTCTTATTCTGAACGATGGCATTCGTGGAAATGGTGGTGCTAAGGACGATACGTTTAAGTTTTTCTAAATTTTCTCCCCTCAACAATTCAGACGTCACACATAAGAGTGAATCTATTAAGTTCTTTTCATTTGTCCTGGATTTTGTCTTTTTTTTCACTTTCAGATCTTCAATCAGGACCGCATCTGTGTGTGTACCTCCTACGTCAATGCCTAAAATCATTATCCCACTCCCTGGTTATGCAATGATTGCGTTTTATATAATGATAAATTTGTCTTGACAAGGCAAAAAAAAAGCGTATTTTCTCGTCGCTCTTGAAGGGTATAAAGGGTATAGATGTTATCCCGATGGAAAAATCTTGAAAGGAGGTGATACGAGAATGAAGAGGGTATTTGCTGTATTCCTTTCACTGTTGTTTTTTGTTACATTATCATATGCAGTGGTTGGTTGCCAGAAAGCAGAAGAGAAGAAACCTGCGGAGCCTGTCAAGAAGGAAGCTCCAGTTCCGGCGCCTGCACCTGCTCCTGGAACGGTTCCCGCTCCCGCAGCACCTGCACCAGCAGCTCCAGTGGCAAAGTAATACCTTTACTTAGAGGTTCTATAAAATTAAACAAACCGGGTACTCAACATTTGAATATCCGGTTTGTTTTTTATTAGTGAAAGATTATTTTCGTTTTGAGATTGCCGTTCTTTTGTGTTAAAGTGGAGGCATATATCGACTTTATTACTCCGGCAATTAAACATATCAAATGTCATGGTTTCGTGAAAAGTCGTCATTCCCGCGCAGGCGGGAATCAAGTAATATTAAATAGTTCTGGACTCCCGCCTCCGCGGGAGTGACATGGTTTTTTAATTTTTACGAGTTCATCAAAAATAGGAGGTGAGTATATGTCAAGTAAAGCGGATGATTTTATTAAGGGGTTACTCGTTGGAGGGTTGATTGGCGCTGTTATAGGCATTCTCTATGCTCCCAAGAGTGGCAAGGAAACACGGGAAGAGATCGGACGAAAAGCAGAAGATCTGATGGTAAAGGCAAAAGAGGAATACGAAGCGGCTCTTGAAAAAAGCAAGAAGGCTTATGAAGCTGCCGTGAAGCACTTGAAACAGATGGAATCTTCTGCAAAAGAAAAAGTTGAAGAGATGGAAGAAAAGGTGGGTGAACTTGCCGAACGGGGGAAAGATACCCTTCAGGACACCAAAAGCCGCTTTAAAAAAGCGATAGATGCAGGTGTGGA
>JAPLJQ010000153.1 GCA_026388495.1 Deltaproteobacteria bacterium
CCTTTCTCCGGCAGATTTCAATCTTTCAATGATATGGGCAGGTATTTGGAACTCAGTGTATTTATTCAGGAGAAATTCTGCTTCTTCAGCGCTGTCCAAAGGAAAGACACCGGCTATAATCGCTGTCTTGTCGGCAAGACCAGTCTGCGTTATCGTATCAAACCACTGTTGGAACTCATCAATGTTGAATACAGCGTGAGTCTGTATAAATTCCGCCCCGGCGTCGACTTTTTGCGTAAGCCTGATGATGCTTAAGTCAACGGGCTTCAGATATGGATTGGCGACGGCGCCCGCCATCATGGAGAAGTCTCCGTTTATCTTTTCACCGTTCAGAAGTTCACCCTGTTCACGCATCCTTTTCAAGACATTGATCAACTGCGTAGAATCGAGGTCATATACATTTGCGGACTCGGGATTATCCGTTAAAGTCTGATGATAACCCGAAAGGCAAAGGACGTTCCTGATCCCCAGGGCCGCCGCACCCAGCAAGTCGGATTGGATGGCGATACGGTTTCTGTCACGGGTAACAACCTGGTAAATAGGTTCGATCCCCGATTGGGCGAGGATAACCGATGCGGCCAAACTGGACATGACAACTCCGAAAGGATTATCCGCTACATTGACCGCTGACGGCACTTCTTTTAGCGCTTGCAGGACAGACCTGATCGCCGATCCCTCTGTTTCCGCCTTTGGCAGGTATTCAGCCGTAACGACGAAATCTCCACTTTTCAATTGATCATGAAATATTTTTTCGTTTTTCACTATGCTCACCAAACTATTATGTTATTACCCGTACCCGGGCAAGAATGCATTAACTGAAGTAGTGCCAGCGGCGTATTACGACATATCGCGAATTTTTTCACGAAACACTTTTAATTTTGCAACAATTCCTTCTACTCCTTTTTCATTCACCGCCAAAACTGTTACACGCTTGGCGCCCATTCCAGCCTCTTCAAGTAAGACATTGGCCTGTTCCGCTCTTTTAGGAGCCCGCAGATTACCTTCAAGGTAATGGCACTCATTTTTAGGACAGGTGACTATAGCAAGGCCATCTGCTCCCGTCTCAAACGCCTTGAGTAAATAAAGGAGATCTGCCTTGCCGGAACATGGAAGGCTGATTATTTTATGCTCATCCCCTTCTTCTTCGCCAAACACGTGGCTAAGTTCATCTCCGTCGAAACAATTCGAACAGTATAATATATATAATTTCAATGCCTTGTGTTTTTTAATATTCATGTTATTACCATGTTATTATATCGAATATAGCGACTCCCTTAGAATAAGGTTCAAAAGCCAGACCTTCAAAAACAACAAAAATGTTACACCCCAAACCACGGCTAAATGATCCACGCCAAAAGTATGCCATTTCAGCGAAGGGAAAGGAGATGCCACACACATATAAAGGAAATTGGCCTTTAGTTTCGTTTCATCAAAGCACCATCCATGGTCAAAGGTATTTAATATGACTAAATATTCACAATTTTATCTTTTCGTTAAGAATCAACCCAAAGCCGCCTTTTTATTTTCTAAAACATCTGATGCTTAAGACGGATTTTGCTTTTATAGACACATTAGGTAACAATATTGTTCTTTTTCCAATATTAACGGAACAAATTTGTTCTTTCATATCATTGATGAGCAAGACTTAAATCTTGACGTCTTCCAAACAACACCTGCCGTCCATTTGACTGAAGCTTAACCCCTATGAAAACAATAGATTAATATTTCATTGGCACTTTATTTGCCGTATAATTGTCAATGATAGCAGTCTGTGAAATCTTTAGATTACAGAAGTAATTCCCAAATGTTGGGATTACGTGCAAGATCGCGCCTATGCGAGCGAGGCGGAGCACCATCCTCATGGGAAGATTAAGCAGGACGGGAATCGATAATAAAAATCATCTCAAAGGGGTATTGTGATGTCAGTCAGTCAAGAGGTCATTGCTAAAGTCAAACATTCTTCCTGCTGGGTAAAGCAGACCAGCTGCTGGGTGATCACATCGGACAGAAGCCTCAGGTTTTTTGCCTCAACATCATAAATGCGAACCACGTCCGCATAATGGCTGTCCCTTGCGGACAAGTCGGCCAGGCGGTTGGGCAGAGACTCCAGCAAGGCCGTATTGAAAAAAACATTTTCCTTGTCCGGATAGATTGCGATATAGAAAATATCCATCTCTACGAGGTCCTGGAAAAAATGGGTCCCGAACGACAGATCGGGGATGAGGCTGCCTTCCTTGTACGCGATTTCTGCGATGGCGGTGATATTGTTGATCTCGGAGAAGGTCACCGGCACGCCCATGGCCGGCGTCGTGGTGCCCAAGCGTCCCGGTCCCAGCAGCATCGTCGGCGTCTCTTTGCCGTGGTCGATCATCTTGTTTAACCGGCCTACAAGCCGCGCCACGTCATATTTTTCTGATAGGGACAATTTTGTATAACCATGAGGATCGATATAGATGATCCGGGAAATGGGCTGGGAGACGCTCCCGCCCATAAAATTACCCCCCTGCCGTAGCAGGACGCGGTCCTCATGAATCTTTTCCGGTATGGCCACCCGGACATTCTGTCCTTTTGTCTGGAAAGGACGGCACTGAAGCAGGTTCACCTGCAGTTTCCCTGCGATGTTGAAATTTCCCGTAAACTCAATATCCACAGGGTATTCATAGCCTGATTCTATCGTCTTCAGCATTCTGGACATGACTGTCGGGAATTCGGTGGTGGACAGAAGTTCATCGAAGGTCAGAATCCAGAAATCACCCGCTGGCCTTCCCATCGACCGCATCTGGTCCGACGCTTCTATATCGCGCACCCCTAAGAGAGCCATCCGCGTTTCCAGCCCTTCCTCCATAACCTGTGATAGGGGCAGGGATTGAAAACGGTTTTCCTCCAGGTTCAGCACATCCACATCATGCTGGGAGAAACGGCGGGCATCGTTCATTCCGGAGTGGGCTTTAACCAGCGGGGCATCCAGGGCGACAATGCGGGGGTAATCATTTTCCACACGATTTACCGCCCGGGTTCCAAGGCCGAAGACAAGGCGCAACATGCCCGCTTTGGGATCCATACCCTGTTTCCAGACGAAGGTGTTATAAGAGAGGCCTACACCGGCCAGTTCGGGAAAGAAATAGTGTTTCCGGTAGGATCCGGATACACGTTGCACGAGAAGCGCCATCTGTTCGTCCTGTTTATCCAGGCCCCGCTGAAGGCGGTAGGCGAGGGCATCTTCGTTCATTGTGCTGGCGAAAATTTTGCGGACGGCTTCTTCAAAGTTTTCGTATCGCTGTTCCGGTGTGCCCTGATTGGGGCAGAAGAAGCTTTCGTACTTGTCGGCGAAGGCGGTTCCGAAGGCGTCTTCCAGCAGACTGCTGGAACGGACGATAATGGGGGCCTGGCCATAATATTCCAGCATGAGTTGAAACTGCTCCTTGACCTCCATGGGAAAGACCCCGCTCAGCATCATGCTTCTCAGCTCCTTGGCGACCTCAAAATAACCCTCATCGGTTTTATGGGCCATGAGCAGTCTCCACCATCCGTTTTGCACCATATAAGAATAGAAGACATCGGAGCCGATATAATAGGAGTCGTGACATTCCAGATGAGACGACCAATCGAATGAGGTATCCCGCCGCAGAATGTTCCGCGCCAGGAGCATGCCCGCGGATTTTCCGCCGACGAACCCTGTGCCGATGAGGCGATCCTTGATCTCCAGGAGGTCTTTCAGGGTAAAATAGTCCCGGACCAGCGATAACATCCGTTTTTCCCCTCCGATGAGGACACGGGAAAGCTTTTCGACCATCTTCTTCTTCTCTGTGAATGTCTCAGGGGAATCGTCTTCCAGAAGCTCCTGGGCCTTGAGAAAAACACGATCCCAGTAGTCCAGATGCCGCTCCGCGCTGATGGAGTTTCTGTGGGCCAGATAGGAAAAAAGGTTGGAGGCGTCGACGCTGCTCATGATGGGGTTAAACTTTTCCCCTTCCCGGATATGGGGCAGGAACATGGTGGGGGCGTACCGGTGCCAGGCCTTCAGGGGATGGACGCAGATTTTCCCCTGATAGTTGTAGACATCCAGCAGGACCTGGGTGGTTTCGCGGATCCGCGCCACCGTCTTGAAGGAATGACGTCCCCGTAAGATGGCAAAGTAGGCGACAGTATTCAATTCAAACAGATAGGGGCATGTGATGACAAAAAAATTCCCGATCATCAGGTCCGTCTCCCAGGAAATAAGCAGATCGGAGAGACTGTCAAAAACATAAAAGACATCCCGGCCCTCCTGCCGGATGATGTTATGGACCTGAGTCGAGAAGGATTCAAAACCGGCATCGGCGTTGAGCTTGTAAATGGTGACATTTCCGTTAATGCCCAGCAGAGGCTCATGCCGGGCAAAGCGCATGTACACCACATGCTCATTATTTCCCAGGGCTGTGTTCACGTAGGGAATGACAAAGGACTTGTAATCTTCGATGCTATCCACCTGCATAACCACATTGTCGCCGGTCTGCAGAAAATTTAGAATCTCATCCAATCCCTTGATGCCGCTACTTACACGGGAGAAAGATGTCATGACATAACCTCGACTGGAATTTTCCTTGAATGATCAAGTTCTATACCAGAAAAGGGGGAGCCATCACAATTTAATTTATTTCACCAAAATGTACATAATGTTAATCAAATTTGTTTTTATTCATTTTTGTACAAATTTGCTTCATTAAAACCCGTTTTGTGGTATAAGGTTTGCTATAAAAGAAGCTAAAATCAAGAAAGGGAACCCATTTTGAGTATCCATAACTTTGAAGAGCTGGCAGCCTTGCACGCCATCGCGAAGGCCCTGGCCCAACCCTGGGATTTGCGGGACCAAATGGAGCAGGTTCTCAAAGAAATGAACACCCGTCTTGGCATGTCGCGGGGCATGATCTCGCTGCTGGATCGCGATAGCGGTGAATCCTGGCTGGAAGTTGCCCACGGCGTCAATCTGGAGGGTCTGGAGATCTCCTACCAGGCAGGGGAAGGCATTACTGGAAAGGTAGCCCAGACGGGCCGTCCCATGGCCATTCCCAATCTCGGCCAGGAGGCCCTCTTCCTGGACCGCACGGGAGCACGGCGTTATCTGAACCGGGAAGAACTGTCCTTCCTGTGCGTGCCCATCATATATGACGCCCGGGTGGTTGGCATACTATCCGCCGACAAAGGGGCCAAAAATGTTACAAATCTGGATAGTGAGCTGGCTATCCTATCCTCTGTGGCGGAACTGATTGCCAAGGCGGTTCATGTTCTCGCCCTGGAAGAGGAAAACCGGCGACTCCGCAGGATCGTCAATCAGGGCAGGGCGCCATCGGTGGATATCATTGGTCATTCCAAGGGGATGCAGGAGGTTTTCGGACTGATCAGTCACGTGGCGGATTCCAGCACAACGGTTCTCATCCACGGGGAAACGGGAACGGGTAAAGAACTCGTCGCCCATGCGATTCACATGAACAGCTCCCGCAGCAAGGGCCCCCTGATCCAGGTCAACTGTGCCGCCATTCCCGACACCCTCCTTGAAAGTGAACTCTTCGGCCATGAAAAAGGGGCCTTTACCGGCGCCCTGAGACAACGGCGGGGGCGGTTCGAAGAAGCCCACGGGGGAACCATCTTTCTCGATGAAGTGTCGGAATTGTCTGCCGCGGCCCAGGCCAAGCTGCTGCGTGTTTTACAGGATAAACAATTCCAGCCGCTGGGGTCTTCCCGTGTCGTCACCACCAACGCCCGGGTGATTGCCGCGACGAACCGCCGGCTGGAGGACTGCATCATCGCGGGTCAGTTCCGCAACGACCTTTATTACCGCCTCAGCGTTTTTCCCGTCTACCTGCCGCCCCTGCGCGACCGTGGCAACGACATCATCCTTCTGGCCGACCATTTTGTCCTGAAATACGCAAAAGAACTGGGAAAGCCGGTGAAGCGGATATCCACCGCCGTCATCGAGGCCTTCTTATCCCACCAGTGGCCGGGCAATGTGCGGGAACTGGAAAACTGCATCGAGCGGGCCGTCCTGCTGGCAGGGGGAGACTCGATTGAAATGATTCACCTTCCACCCTCCCTGCAAACCAAAAGCCGGGAGGGAGACAAAAAGGAGACGGGGAGGCTTAGCTCGGTGATCAAGGCGCAGGAACGCTCACTGATTATAGATGTCCTGAAGGAAACCCACGGGAACCAGAGCCAGGCGGCGCAACTTTTGGGAACTACAAAACGGATTATGCAATATAAAATAAAAAATTTGGGAGTCGACCCGAAGAAATTCCGCCAGAGGAAGCAGGAGGCGTTGAAAGCGGTCAAACCTTGAGAAAAGGGAACATTTTTGTTCTTTCTTGATTGCTGGAGATACAAATTTGTTCCATATTGACAGGTCAGGTGCCGGGCGCTGTTTGCCGATGGAAAAGACACCATGAAACATTGACGGACCCGTAAAAAGTCCCCCGACCTGTCATCCCCGCGGAGGCGGGAATCCATAACATACTTAAATAACTGGCTTCCCGCCTCCGCGGGAATGACAAATAGAGGCGAAAAGGAACTTTTTACGAGACCGTCAAGATAGGGGGGGCAGCGTTGAAAGTGGCAAACGCCGTCATGGCATATTTTTCGCACAAAAAAACCGACGCGTAATCGTCCGGATACCGTAGGGATTAAAACGGAATGACGCGGCAGCGCTTTTCAATAGCTTTAATAGAAAGGAACATTATATGTGCCGTTTATTTGCCATCACGAGCCGGGAGCCACTTTCCCCGATGACGGCCATTCATGCATTGAACGTCATGAAAGAAGGTCATGACGGTTCGGGTTTGGGTCTCTTTCTGACCGATCTTGGCGGCAGCTTCGAACGGTTTAAGGGGGCGACTATCCTCTCCGGCATATTTTCCAACGAGGGCATCCGCACTCTGGATCGCTACATGATGGAGCTGGACTTTATGGTGAAGTACAAACTATCCATCCGGCCCGCCACGCCACCGTCTGGGGGGGAAAATCACCCACGTCCATCTAAACCATCCCCTGACGAAAGAGGCTTTCCTGAAGCTGAAGGACACCTTTGAGTTTATTGTCATTGCCGTCGGCGCGCGGAAGCCGCGTGTCCTTCCCGTTCCCGGCGGTGAAAGGGTCGTTGCAGCCCTCGATTTTCTGCCTGAAGGGGTGACGGCAGAAAGGGGATTTATCGTTGTTGACAATCATTTCCGGAGCAGCGACCCGCAGGTATTCGCTATCGGCGATGCAGCGGCCTGTGCCTCGCAATGCGCCTCCTGCGGGGCATGCCGGGATTGCGGTCTATGTTAGACCATTTGTCCGCAAAGCGCCATTTCCCGTCATTCACTGAATGATGACGCATACGAG
>JAPLJQ010000007.1 GCA_026388495.1 Deltaproteobacteria bacterium
AGAAGAAACCGTTGCGGGAATAAAAAGACAGCACAATGTCTTGGTTCAACTCGGTATCGATACGGAGAAGAGATTTGGCTACAAGGTTATTGAACCTTTGATAACATTGAGAAAACCTGCCGTAAGAGCTATCGCAAAAGCGTTGGGATTACCGGAATCCATTTACAACAGGCCTCCCTTCCCCGGTCCTGCTCTGGCCGCAAGAATCATAGGAGAAGTGACAAAAGAAAGAGTCGAAATCATCAGAAAGGCCACAAAAATCGTTGAAGAAACGCTAAGTCATACCGGCGCTTTCCAGTCTCTGGCCATTCTCCATGAGGACAAGGTGACAGGAATAAGAAACGGGAAGAGGGACTTCGGTCTTCAGATAGAACTGCGATCCTGGCAAAGCAGCGACGCCAGAACGGGCGCACCTATGAGACTTCCTTATGAAACCATGGAGGATCTCGCAGAAAGAATAACCGAGGAAGTGCCTGACGTCGTCAGCGTAACGTATAATATCACGAAAAAACCACCCTCCACCATAGAAGCGATATAAAGGTTTCGTCCGTTGAAAAACTGGAAAGCGGATTTATGAAGGGCGAATGCAAGTTTTTTTTGGTGACCGCGCCATCCTGACCGAGCCAGCCATGGCCTATGCTTGTGGATGGAACCCGGATTTTGGCCATGGCAGCGAAGCAAGATGACGTATGATAAAAAAGTGATCCCTTACGAAGACAATTTTTAATGATTTCAAGTGGTCACCCTTTGTAGATAAACCGATCTAATAACCTGTGGAAGGGCGTCCAGCTTGACTCTTCGTCGCGGGATTCTTCAATGAATCCCTGAAAGGCATTTACCTTCGCGTCAAGATCGTCAATATGGTGGACGATGAGAGCTTCCAGGGTTTTGGGACGCTTGGGTGAACCGAATTCCTGGGACCCGTGATGGCTGAGGATCAAGTGCCTTAATTCCATGGCCAGAGCATCGGGAAAATCTTTTATTGCGGCAATTTTAGCATTCAGCATCTCGATGCCGATGACAATATGCCCGACCAGCCTTCCCTGATCACTGTAATCAATGATCCTGTCATAGGAAAATTCGTAAATTTTCCCGATATCATGGAGAAGACCGCCGGTTATGAGAATATCCCTGTCAACCCCGGGATAATGATCCGCCACTGTTTCCAGAAGCCTCACAACCGATAGGGTATGTTCAAGAAGTCCTCCTATATAGACATGGTGAAAACTCTTTGCTGCGGGGGCTTTTTTGAACAGTATAGCGGTGCTGTCGTCCTTAAAAAACTCCTCCAGCAAGGACTTCAGGCATGGGGTGTTCATCTCCTCGACATAGGACATCATCTCCTTAAATATCTCTTCAATGTCTCTTCCGGCTACCGGGAAATAGTCAGCGGGATTGACCTCGGAATCCTCCATCTTTTTTATATCGTTGATGGAAAGCTGAACCGTATTTTTGAAACTAACAGCCCTGGACTGAACATGGACGATGTCTCCCCTTTTGAATTGTTTGTCCAATTCAGTAGCATTCTCCCATATTTTCCCCTCCATCTCTCCCGTTTTATCTTTCAGACGAAGGTTGAGATAGGGAGACCCCTTCTGAGAAAAAGCAAGGTTCTTTTCCGTTACAAGGAAGGATTCGCTGATTTTTTCCCCGGGGCGTATATTTTTCGTATAAATCGTTTTTGTTTTCAATGTTCGATCCGCCATTCATGACTATACACCTTCATTTTTTCTCCCCTTACAGATCCTATCAGAGTTATTCCCGCTTCCCGGCACAACTGCACGGCCATCGACGTAGGAACAGACAGGGAGATCATCACCGGTATCTCAAGATTCCAGACCTTGTGGACAATTTCTGCAGAAACCCTGCCCGTTCTCAGGATGATTTTATCGGAACAATCTATTCCTTTCAGGACGGCGTAGCCGCCCAGCATATCTATGGTATTATGTCTTCCGATATCTTCTCTCACCGTTAAAATACGATCACCGTGAGCCAGGGCAGCAGAATGGGTACCGCCGGTCATCTGGTGAAGACATGATAGATCCACGAATCTCTTCATCAGGCTAAACACGTTTTTAACAGATATAAATATCTTTCGTGCCGACAAATCCTCCCGGCGCTGGGCCTGATTTTCCCTTTTCCAGCCTCTGTATCCGCTGGACGCGATGATGTCCGGCTCACAGGGCGGTTTTTTATTTTGCGGAATCGCATCTTTCGTAAAAATATGAACAAATCTCCCATCATCAGACATATCAATTCCTTTGATATCGGAAGCACTCCCGATAAAACCTTCTGATCGGAGGAAGCCAACGGCAAGTTCCCTCAGGTAATTCCCGTTACAGGCGATCGATACCATTTCAATGCCATCAAGGAATATCCCCAGAGACACTTCCCGTATGATCGGTACGGATTCTTCAGAAAGTCCCTTGTCCCCGTAAATAAAAATATCGCATTGTTCCACACCCGCAAAGGACCTGTCCTGCATCACTTCCCTTCCCTTTCTCTCAGAATGCGGTGATCCCCTGCTCTGACCGTAAGTTTCGTCATATCAAAATATTCCATCAATGGAATGATGAACTTCCTTGTCAGACCCGTCAATTCCTTGAAACTTGCCGGTGTGGCCTTGCCGTCTTTTTGAAGAAGGTTTTTATAACTTTCTCGAAGTTGATGAATAACATCCCTGTGGAAGTACAGATCTTCGCTTATCTTGACCAGGGCGCCTTCTTTTAACATAACGCCCAGAACATTTTCTGTCCTGTCCCTCTGATCCGAAAATGTCGTCATGATCTCCCGTACCGTAGGAGGCATCAGTCCGGCATTAATATACAGGTCCGCAATCTCACTCCGGAGACCTTCAAGTTCTCCCTTCAGATCCACCCGATGTCCCGACATGCGGACGATTTCTCTGTCAACGACAACCTTGCCTCTCTTTTCCAGATCCCGTACTGCCATATTAAAAAGCTTTGAACTGATGAATGGCCCCATGTTATTCCTCAGTTCTTCTTTCAACATACCCTCTTTCAGTGGAAACTTTTCATGGTATTCCCGGGCCTCTTCCAGGATTTTATCCTGAAAATTCTGATAAATATGAAAAGAAACCACTCTGGGATCTTCAACATCAATACGGACTGCCTTTTTTTGAAAATACATGACATCCAGGGCTTTGTTTATGACATCCTGATGCAGTCCCGTTCTGACCGTTAGTTGAGGAATATCAATCCCTCCTAATCCATTCCGTTCAATAATCGTGGCAATTTTCTCTGAATCCGCGCCATCACGCAACAGGCCAAATTCACGATTCACCCTCTCTGCATATCTCTTATGTTTCCTCGGTAAAGGATCAACAATCACCCCTCCACCAATTGTCGTAACCGGCGAATAGCTCCTCAGGACAAATCTGTCTCCCGCCATGGCAATCGTCGGAGCTACAAGTATGATCTGTGCATTTCCCTCTTCTCCCGATGCGAGTTCTTCTCTGTCGAGGAGAATCATCCGGGCGATTACCTCGCTGGTGCCTGCATGAAAACGGACGAGACTTCTGTTTTTAATCTTTCTATCATGACCGGGAAGATATTTCACACGGACATCCAACCGTTTAGAAAGGTTAAAGGTATGAGGTCGGGCAAGAACATCCCCCCTCCCGATGATTGCCTTCTCGACACCCTGAAGGTTGATGGCTGTCCTCTGGCCTGCCTCCGCTGAGGATGCGGTTTGGTTGTGAATCTGAATACCGCGTATTTTTGCCAGTGTCCCGCGAGGTAAAACCGCAATTTCTTCGCCTACTTTAACATTTCCCGATGTCAATGTCCCCGTAACAACCGTTCCGAAGCCCTTCATGGTAAAAACCCGATCAATGGGGAGTCTGAAAATTCCTGAATCAGACTCTTCGTCAATTTCTCCAGCCATGGAGCTCAGCGCATCGATTAACTCGGAGAGTCCCGCTCCGGATAGAGAAGACACGGGAATGAGAGGTACATCTTCTAAAAAGGTTCCCTTAATAAATTGACTGACATCATCTTCTACAAGGTCAAGCCAGTCCGCATCAACAAGATCGATTTTGGTGATGGCAACGATCCCTTTGTTGATACCCAGGAGCGTACAGATCTGCAGGTGCTCCCGCGTCTGGGGCATGACGCCCTCATCTGCTGCTATGACGAGAACCACCAGGTCGATTCCGGCTGCTCCGGAAACCATGTTCCTGATAAATCGCTCATGACCGGGGACATCGACAACACCAAGAACATGCTGATTTCGAAGATACAAAGAGGCAAAACCAAGCTCAATGGAAATACCCCGCTCCTTTTCCTCCTTAAGTCTGTCTGTATCGACACCGGTAAGGGCCTTGATGAGCGCCGTTTTTCCATGGTCGACATGTCCCGCTGTACCGAGCACAATATGTTTCATGACGGCAAGATAACAAACTCCCCTAGTTTTCACAATAACAAAAAGGTGTTCATAATATTTATCTTGAAATATACATGATATATCTGATAAAAGAGTAGATTTTATAAAAGGTCTTTTATGAGAATACTTGGTCTCGACTACGGCAGCAAGAGGATCGGCGTTGCAATTTGCGATGAGCTGGGAATAACCGCCTATGGCATCACAACCATCACAAGACGTAACAGGAAGCAGCTTCTCGAAGCCTTGTCTGAGATTATCAAAAAATATGGTGTAGAAAAAATCGTTGTCGGTTATCCGATCAGATTAGATGGTACTGCAGGTATTCAATGTGAAAAGGTCGATACGTTCTCAAAGGTGCTCGAAACCTCATTTTTACTGCCGGTGATCAAATGGGATGAAACCCTGACGACAAAGGAAGCGGAGGATATCCTCTTCCAGGCAAACGTTCGCAGGAAGAAAAGGAAAAGCGTCGTGGATCAGCTTGCCGCCACCCTGATTCTCAAAGGTTATATGGCATCCCTGAAATATGAAGTGAATATCCCGTAGAGGGGACACTTAAATTCATGAAATGCTTAAAAAGAATCGTCCATAGAAACATAAAGCGTGTCGCCTTTACAATAACGGGGCTTTTTATCTTCGTGGTTTTTTCCCTGTTGTTTTATGCCTTAACCCCACCCGATAACCGTAATGTCACTTCAATCGTTGATATTCCAAAAGGCACAAGCTTTATTCAGTCCGTCGATATTCTTGAAAATGCCGGCCTTGTAAAAAACAGATATATGTTCTATCTGCTGGTTCTATCAAAAAACGTCCACCGCCATATCAGAGCTGGAGAATATGAACTGTCTACTTCCATGTCTCCCCTGGATATCCTGAATAAACTGGTCAGTGGAGATATTAAGTCCTACCACGTTACCATACCTGAAGATTTCACGGTAAGAGAGATCGCTGCCCGCCTCGCATCCTTTAAGCTGATTGATGATGAGAAGATATTCATGAACCTCTCTTCAGATTCAAGATTCCTGCGTTCTCTGGGAATACATAGCCCCTCTGTCGAAGGATATCTCTATCCGGACACTTATTTTTTCGACCGTTCCATGGGGGCAAGGGAAATTATCAATGTGATGGTTGAGCGATTCTGGAAAAGTGTGACACCGGAAATGCGCAAAAGGGCAGCTGAACTTGGAATGACTCTTCCGGAAATTGTTATACTGGCATCCATCATCGGAAAGGAATCCGGTTACCGGAGTGAAAAAGCGTTAATATCTGCCGTTTTTCATAACCGGCTCAAAAAAGGCATGAAGCTGCAGAGCGATCCCACCGCCATATATAACCTTGATTCTTTCGATGGATATGTTAAAAGAAGTCACCTTAAGAGAGAAACACCTTATAATACATACGTCATTAACGGATTACCACCCAGCCCTATTGGAAATCCGGCCATTGATTCTATACGTGCCGCCCTCTATCCCGCCCCTGTTAATTATCTTTATTTTGTGTCCAACAATAATGGTTCCCACAATTTTTCATCCAATCTCAAAGATCACAATAAGGCCGTCCTAAGATATCAAATCGAAAGAAAAAAAGATTAATTTTTTTCTTGACAAATAAAATATCCCTCCTTTATAGTTAGCCAACGTGGAGTAAAGTGGTTTTTTGTGGAGGGAATTACCAGATGTCTGTGTTCAGAGGTCAGTATCATCATAACATTGATGAGAAAGGGCGCATTATTTTCCCGGCAAAGCTCCGAGAAGTCTTTGCCGAGAAATACGACAACAGACTCATCATTACGAACTGGGACAACTATTTAATGGTATTCCCCTATGATGAATGGCGTGTCATCGAGGAAAAGGTCAGCCACCAGTCCATATTAAGAAGAGAGGTCAGGGCATTTCAACGGTTTTTTATGTCGGGTGCCGTTGATTGTTCATTTGACAGCCAGGGAAGGGTCCTGATTCCGCCCAACCTCAGGGAATACGCCGCCCTCGAAAAAGACGTCGTGCTGGCAGGCATGATTAAAGTCATAGAGCTCTGGAGCAAAGAACGTTTTGATGAAGAAATGAAGAAGGCCGCAAGTGACGTTGATAGTTTCAGTACCTATATGTCGGATCTCGGAATATAAAAAGGCTTATGAAATGGCAGTCTTTCACATTCCGGTCATGCAAGGAGAAGTGGTTCAATTCCTTCAGTGTCGTCCGGGAGGCATTTACGTGGACGGAACTGTCGGAGGAGGAGGACATGCTTATGAGATTCTTAAAAACTCGGCTCCAGACGGCCTGTTGATCGGTATCGATATGGATGACGACGCCCTCCATGAATCAGAGAGGCAATTGATTGACTTCAAAGAAAGGACTTTTCTGGTAAGAGGTAATTTTGCTGAGATCGATCACATCCTGAAGAGCATGAATATTTCAAAAGTAGATGGAATTATTCTCGATCTCGGGATGTCATCTCATCAGATTGAAACGGCGGAACGGGGCTTCAGTTTTACGTTAGACGCTCCCCTCGACATGCGCATTAATCGCAGCGGCAGTCTGAACGCATACGATCTCGTCAACTCATTTACGGAAAAAGAATTAGAAAATATAATAAAAAACTGTGGTGAAGAAATGATGGCTGGAAGGATCGCAAGGGCAATCTCGGCACGCAGGAAGATATCTCCCATCAGGACGACCGCCGAGCTTGCCGGCATCATCACCAAAACGCTACCCTCAAAATTCAGGAAAAGGCGGATCCACCCCGCAACCAAAACCTTTCAGGCCTTGCGAATATACATTAACAAGGAGCTTCTAAACCTCCATCAGGGCATTAATTGCGGGATTGATATGCTCCATACCTCAGGCAGACTTTTAGTTATTTCGTTCCATTCCTTAGAGGATAGAATTGTAAAAAATGATTTCCGATCCTGGGATAAGGGGTGCATCTGCCCTCCAGATTTCCCCATGTGCACCTGTCAAAGAAAACCTAAGTTGAAGGTGCTGACGAAGAGACCGGTTACACCGGCTGAGGATGAAATATTATCCAATCCCAGGGCAAGAAGCGCCCGACTCAGGGTTGCCGAGAAGGTATAAGTGATGCAGACAGAAGAGGCAATTAAGCGGAACGTCTATGACGACCATGTGAAAACACCGGCGGGTGTGAAATATTCCATATTTATTCTCGTCGCGTTTGCACTGATGGCTGTCGCTCTTATCTATGTGTGGTCCCACATCCATATGACGGAACTGGAATATTCCGTCGCAAGCGAAATAAGTATAAAAGAAAAACTCCTGGATGAACAGAGAAAGCTGAAGGTTGAACAGGCGACCTTGAAATCACCCCAGCGAATAGAGGCAATCGCAAAGGAAAAACTTGGAATGGTCTATCCTGAAAGGGATCAGGTCATCCTCTTGAAGTAACCGGGGAAGAAATAATGACCGGCGAAGCGAAAAAATGGCTAAAATTCAGGATTTTTACACTTCTTGTATTTTTCATTGTTCTTTTTGTCGCCTTAATATCGAGGGCATTCCAGATCCAGGTGCTTTCAAGAGAAAGCCTCAAATCGCTTGCGGTACGACAACACATCAAAACCCTGTATATCGAGCCCGAAAGGGGCATTATTTTTGATCGCAACGGAGAGAAACTGGCGGCAAGTATCCTTGTAGACTCTATCTGCGCCGATCCGTCAAAAATCAGTAATCCCTCTGAGACTGCCGTGAGTCTGGCATCCATCCTCAAAATGGATAAGGATACGATTCTCAAAAAGCTGTCAGGATCGAAAAATTTCTGCTGGCTGGCCAGAAAAATCCCTCCCGATCAGGCAGCCAGCGTTGAAGCGCTGAATATCGACGGTGTCTTTTTAACCAAGGAACCAAAGCGCTTTTATCCCAATGGTGAACTCGCGGGTCGGCTAATCGGATTTGTCGGTCTGGATTCCACGGGTCTTGAAGGCATGGAGTTAAAATACGAGAACTACCTGAAGGGTTCGTCTGAAAAGTTGATCTGGGCGCGTGACGCCAAGGGAAAAAGACTCTATCCACGGGTTGAAAATACGGCCGCCAAAAAAGAGGAGAGTCATAATCTCATTCTAACGATCGACAGCAGAATCCAGCACCTTGTAGAAACAAAGTTGAGCGAAGCCATTGCGTCAAAAAGTGCAAAGGGCGGTTTTGCCGTCGTTATGGATCCCAAGACAGGTGAAATACTTGCTCTTGCCGATCAACCGGGGTTCGATCCGAACAAGTTCGGAAGTTATAACGTCGGGAAAGGAAAAAACAAAGTCATCACGGATTGTTTTGATCCCGGATCAACCTTCAAACCTTTTCTTGCCGCTGCTGCCCTTGAGGAAGGCATTGCCAAAGAAACAGACCGGTTTAACTGTGAAAACGGCGCTTATGCAATTGCCGACAGGGTCTTCCACGAAGCAAACAGAAAAAGATATGGATCTCTCGCTTTTCGCGATGTCATCAAATATTCAAGCAATATCGGCTGCGTGAAGATTTCAGAGAAATTAGGGAAAGAAAAATTTTATGAATACATTACAAAATTCGGATTCGGCTCTAAAACGGGAATCGACCTTCCCGGTGAATCCGGCGGTATCCTCAGACCGGTACATAACTGGACAAGGGTCGATACATCGACCATTGCGTTCGGCCAGGGTGTTTCCGTTACGGCCATCCAGTTAATTACGGCTCTTTCCGCCATTGCAAATCAGGGAGTCCTCATGAAGCCTTATATCGTCCGGGCCATCGTGGACAAGAAGGGCCAGATCGTCAAGAAAGTCACCCCGACTCCCGTTAGAACGGTCACATCACCTGCAACGGCAAAAAGAATGACGGCCATCCTGACAGGAGTCGTCGGAGATCATGACGGAACGGGCAAGAGGGCTCAGATCATGAACGTGTCGGTAGCGGGAAAGACAGGAACCTCGCAGAAATTCGATTTTGGCAGGCGGGTCTATTCATCCGAGAGGGTTCGAACGTCATTTATGGGCTTCTTCCCCGCAGAAGATCCACAGGTGGCAATCCTGGTAACGCTTGATGAACCGCAACGAGACAAGTGGGGAGGAGTGGCGGCGGCGCCCGTTTTCAAAAACATCGGCGAGCAGATCCTGACCTGTTTTAAAACCAACATCAGAGAAACCCCCTCTCCCGCTCCAGAGGAAGAAAAAATAAACAACGGTGTAAAAATAAGACTGGTTTCTTTACCAGGCTCTGTAAACAGACAAATCGCTTCGGAGGACGCTTCCGTCATGCCCGATTTCAGGGGTATGAGCATGAGAGATGCCCTGAAAAGGGCAAAGGAAAAGGGGATTGAGATTCAGGTAATGGGTAGCGGCTGGGCGATCGGCCAGGATCCGAAACCCGGGGCTGTAATCCCGTCCAAGCGGACCTGTGCCATTCATTTCAGCACGGGCAACTGAGAGGGTTATGTGCACGTACGGGATCTGTTGAAAGATGTTGAACCGCTTCATATCGCAGGGGATTTATCCGGCAATGTCCCGGCTATCTGCTATGATTCCAGGCACTGTGAAAAAAATGGCCTGTTTGTGGCCATCCCCGGTTTAAAAGTTGATGGCCATAATTATATCACAGAAGCCGTTGCACGGGGAGCGAGATTTATTGTTTACGAAAGAGATTATCTGCCTCCATCCGATATCACGGCCATCCAGGTTCGGGACAGCCGACGTGTTCTTGGAATCCTGGGAAGAAATTTCTACAAGGACCCTTCTGCCGGTATGTGTCTTATCGGCGTCACAGGTACAAACGGAAAGACAACAGTAACATATCTTTTGGAGTCTATTCTTAAAGCAGCTGGATTCAAGGTCGGGGTTTTGGGAACGGTCAACTATCGTTTTAATGAAGAAGTATTGTCTGCCCCGAATACCACGCCGGAATCTTACGAGATGCAAAGAATCATCAGAATCATGGCAGATGCCGGCATCACCCATGTCATTGCAGAAGTTGCCTCTCATGCCGTTGCTTTGAAAAGGGTTGATGATTGCTCCTTTGACATGGGTATCTTCACCAATTTATCCCGGGATCATCTGGATTATCACGGGACGATGGAAAACTACTTCCTTGCCAAAAAGCGATTCTTCGACGACATACTTCCTTCCGGGGGAAAACACCGAAAATTCATGATTCTAAACGGTGATGACCCCTGGGGGCAGAGGCTTTTGAGGGAAGTCCGGACAGGCGTTCCCTCACAGACATTCGGAATTGAAACCGAATGCGACATGACGGCTGATCCGTTCACCCTTTCATTGGAAGGAATCAAGGCGAGAATTCATACAGCGCCGCTTTCCTTTGCAATAGTCTCCCCTCTTATCGGAAAATTCAACTTGTATAATATCCTGGCGGCCGCCATGGCAGCTGTGTCACTGAATATCCCGGAAAATTTTATCCGGACAGGTATTGCAAAATTAAAAAAAGTGCCGGGGCGTCTTGAAAAGATCAGCAAGTCGGATGAACCCGCCGTTTTCGTAGATTATGCCCATACCGATGACGCTCTCAAGCGGGTGCTTCAGAACCTGTCGGCATTTAAGAGGAGAAAGATTGTCACCGTATTTGGATGCGGCGGTGACAGGGATCGCGGGAAGAGACCTCTTATGGGAAAGGCGGCTGTTTCATTCAGTGATATGACCATCGTGACATCTGATAATCCGAGAACAGAGAATCCCCTTGCCATCATCGGAGAAATAGAAAAGGGAATTCGTGAAATACCCGTTAACAAGATTTCACCAGAAACCCTCAACAAAGGGTTGGACGAAAAAAGTTATACGATTATACCGGATCGGAAGAAGGCCATCGAAAAGGCTGTTTCCCTTGCCGCTCCTTCAGACATTGTACTCGTCGCCGGAAAGGGACATGAAAATTACCAGATCGTTGGAGAGGCACGGATGCCCTTTGACGACAGAAAAATAGCAAAAAAGGCCTTGAAGAACAGAAGCGGCAAAGGGGGCGTGAATTGAAGTCACAACAATCCACACCTATCTTTCAGGGTCAGGAGATCCTGACCGCCACAGGAGGAATCCCCGTCCAGGGAAATCTTGCAGGACACTTACGCGGAATTTCAACAGATTCGAGGCAGATTACCCCCGGAAGCCTCTTCATCCCCCTGAAAGGGGAAAGATACGATGGACATGACTTTCTTGCCGCCGCCGTAAGAGGAGGAGCGGCCGGCTTGCTGGTTCAGAAGGATTCCGAGACAAAGCGCCTCTCGTTGGATAAAGACATAACCATTATCCTCGTTGATGATACGCTGAGAGCCCTGGGAGACATAGCCCATTACTGGCGGAAGAAGTTCACCGCATCTGTCGTCGCCATTACGGGCAGTTCCGGAAAAACAACCACCAAAGAGATGATAGCAGTCATTGCCGAACTGACAAAAAACGTCATCAAGGCACCGGGTAATTTTAATAATCTCGTCGGCGTCCCCATAACGCTCCTGACGCTTTCCGGTCAACACGACGTGATGATTCTGGAAATGGGAACAAACAGACCGGGAGAAATTGAAAGATTAACCCGCATTGCCGAACCGGATATCGGACTGATCACCAACATTGGTCCCGCCCACCTGGAGGGCCTTAAATCCCTTGATGGGGTAAGGGAAGAAAAATGCGACCTCTTCCGGAACATGGCAACTTCCGGGATCGCGATCATGAACATGGATGACGATTCCATACGGACGTCCGCCCATATCTGGCGGGGGAAGAGGATTACCTTCGGGCTTTCCGAGGATGCCGATGTCGCTGCCGAAAATATCAGAAAAGAGGGGGGACGGGGGGGCAGCTTTACCCTCAGAACAGGCGGAATCCGACAGGAGCTTCATCTGTCGGTAACAGGAGAACATAATATCTATAATGCCCTTGCTGCCGCCGCATCTTCTTGGGCCCTGGGAATTGAACCCCCGATCATCTGTCAGGGTTTGACGGCATTTACGCCGTTATCCGGACGGATGGAAATCTGCCAATTGAAGAACGGCGCATTCATCATCAATGATACATACAATGCCAATCCTGCATCGGTTCGGGAAGCTCTGAAAACGCTGAATGACTTGCGGGGAAATCACAGAAGCACGGTGATCCTTGGCGACATGCTGGAACTCGGAGATCGGGCTTACGAGATGCATGAAGGTATCGGGAGTCTTATGGCAGACACTGGGGTCGGCACGATTTTCCTCAGAGGAAGGTTCTCCCGGGCGACGGCAGCAGGGGCTCTCAAAAGAAAAATGCCGGGAAACCGGATATTTTTTTTCGAGACCCCGGAAGAGGTCATATCGCACCTGAAACCGACATTGCAAGAGGGTGACTGGATTCTCGTGAAGGGATCAAGAATGATGAAAATGGAAGAAATAGTCCGGATAATGGTTAAGACATTCGGAGTTGATACGGTTTAATGGCTGAAGGAGAACCATAACGTGCTTTATCATCTGCTATATCCGCTCCATACAACGTTTTCCTCGTTTAATGTCTTTCGCTACATTACGTTCAGGACCATTTATGCGACTGTCACGGCTCTGATTATCTGCTTCGTCATCGGCCCCTGGCTGATAAAAAAACTCCAGTCTCTCCAGATCGGCCAACCCATCCGGGATGACGGCCCCCAAACGCACCTGTCCAAAAAAGGCACGCCGACCATGGGAGGCATTCTGATCATATTTGCCGTTGTTGTCTCCACTCTTCTGTGGGCAAATCTGACGGTCGACTACGTGTGGCTCACCATCCTGGTCATTGTTGGATTTGGTCTCATCGGATTTCTCGATGATTACAAAAAACTTTCAGGCCAGAACAGCCGGGGAATATCGGGAAAAGTCAGACTGGCCGGGGAAGTGGTGATCGCCCTGTTCATCAGCATCATTCTTTACCTCAAGCCCGGATTCACATCAACTGTGACCATTCCATTTTTTAAAACCGTCTTGCCCGACCTGGGCTGGGGATATATCGTCCTGTCGACCTTTATCATTGTCGGCACCGCCAATGCCGTTAATCTGACGGACGGGTTGGACGGACTCGCTATCGGACCGACGATCACGTGCTTTATGACCTATCTCCTCTTTGCCTATTTTGCAGGCAACATCAAGATATCCAGTTATCTGCAAATCCCTTATGTTGTCGGAACCGGGGAACTCGCCATTCTCTGCGGCGCCGCATTCGGGGCAGGGCTCGGATTTCTCTGGTTCAATACCTATCCCGCCCAGGTATTCATGGGTGACGTGGGGTCACTTTCCCTTGGAGGCGCCCTGGGAACCATAGCCGTACTTACAAAACAGGAAATCCTCCTTGCCATTGTCGGTGGAATATTTGTGATCGAGACCTTCTCGGTCATTTTTCAGGTAGGCTGGTTCAAGGTGTCCAACGGAAAGCGCATATTCAGGATGGCGCCGATCCATCATCATTTTGAGCTTAAAGGATGGGCGGAACCTAAAGTCATTGTCCGTTTCTGGATCATATCGATCCTTCTGGCCCTTCTTGCCATCAGCACCTTGAAGTTGCGGTAAGGGAAATTCTCATGAATCTTTATAACCAAAGAATTTTAGTGATCGGCCTCGGGAAAACGGGTATTGCCGCCATCCGTTTTCTCGCCGGGCGGGGTGCCAAAGTCGTGGCAACCGACGAGAAGCCCCTGGAAGAATTGAAAGGCGCCGTGGATGATCTCGAAAGGCTGCATCTGGAAGTGGAATTCGCCAGGTATGATCCGGATGTTCTTTCCGGACTGGATATGATTATTCCTTCTCCCGGCGTGCCTCCCTCAAACGTTCTATTATCCGAAGCCGCAAGAAGGAAGATATTGATTTTGAGTGAGATCGAAATTGCTTACCGGTTTTTGAAACCCCCCATGATTGCCATCACGGGAACCAACGGAAAAACGACGACAACAACCCTTATCGGAAAGATCCTTTCCATGGAAGGGAAAAACGTTTTTGTCGGAGGCAACATCGGCAATCCCCTCATCGGTTATATCGACGGAAAACAGGACGACGACTATGTAGTGGTTGAAGTAAGCAGTTTTCAGTTACAGTGGGTCCAGCAATTCCGTCCCTATATATCCATCCTCCTTAACACAACCTGTGACCATGTCGATTACCACGGAACGTTCGAGGCCTACCGAATGACAAAGGAAATGGTTTTCAAAAACCAGACGCAGGGGGATATCGCCATCCTGAACGGGGATGAACCGAATGCGATGGACCTGGCGGAGAAGCTGACGGCAGACGTTCTCTTTTTCAGCTCTATGAAACAGGTGTCGAAAGGAATGTTTCCCGACGGCGACCGATTGGTGTATCGGTCATCCGACGGCATGCGGGAAGACTATCCCATAGACATGATAAAGATTCCCGGTCTTCATAATGTTGAAAATGTCATGGCCGCGGTGATGGCTGCAAGGTCATGTGGATGTTTACCCGCAAATATCGTGAGGGCCATAGAAGATTTTAAAGGAATAGCTCATAGAATTGAATTTGTTGAAGAAAAACGCGGTGTGGTTTTCTATGATGACTCCAAGGGAACAAACGTGGGCGCCGTTGTTCGCGCACTGGAAACCTTTTCCCGGCCCATCATCCTGCTTCTCGGCGGCAGGGACAAAGAAGGTGATTTTGAAACCCTGTCTCCTCTCATCAAAGAAAAAGTCAAGGAACTGGTGCTTTTCGGTGAGGCGAGGTCAAAAATAAACGACCTGATCGGCGGAATGGTGAAAACCACACCCGTCGCCACTCTTAAAGAAGCAATCGAGACTGCCTACCGGCATTCCGTGACCGGGGATGTGGTATTGCTGTCCCCGGGATGTGCAAGTTTTGACGAGTTCTCAAACTACAGGGATCGGGGTAATTTTTTCAAAGACACTGTAAGGAATTTGTGAAAATGCAAATCTTTTCTTTAACAGGAAAGAAGCCTGACATTATTCTGCTTCTCGTGACGCTTGTCCTGGTAACCATCGGGACAGTCATGATCTACAGCTCAAGTTCCATTCTCGCTACGGAACGGTTTAAAGACGGACAGTTTTTCCTCAAAAAACAGCTCTTTTTTGTCCTCCTCGGGCTGGGACTTATGGTTTTAATGACAAAGATTCCCTTAGATCAACTCAGAAGATTGGCCTATCCAGGCATTCTCGTATCGGTGGTACTTCTTTCACTGATTCTGATCCCCCATGTGGGAATTCGAGCCGGCGGCGCCACCAGGTGGCTGAGATTGGGCATTTTCTCATTCCAGGTTACCGAAATGGTCAAAATTGCCATGGTCCTTTTTCTGGCACATTTACTGACAAGAAAAATCAAGCACGTCACTGAATTCAAGCAAGGCGTACTGATCCCCCTCTCTGTCACCCTGCTCATTGTCGGCCTGATTATCCTGGAACCGGATTTCGGGACGGCTGTCATCATCACGACGATCCTGCTACTGATGCTTTATCTGTCCGGATGCAGAATAACGCATTTAGCAGGCCTCGTTGCCTTTTTTGCCCCGGTCGGCCTGTGGCTGATTTTTCATAAGAGCTACCGATTGGAGCGGCTGATGAGTTTTCTGGATCCATGGAAAGATCCGCAGCATTCGGGATTTCAGATTATCCAGTCTCTCCTTTCCTTCGGATCCGGTGGAACGTTTGGTGTTGGAATCGGAGACGGCATGCAAAAATTATTTTATCTGCCTGAGCCTCATACGGATTTCATCCTGTCTATCATTGCTGAAGAAAGTGGCTTTATCGGCGTCGCTATCGTCATTTTATTCTTTGTCGTGTTCATTGTCCGAGGATTCTTGATTTCCTCCAAGGCGCCTGACCTTTTCAGTACCCTGCTTGCTGCCGGCTTGACCATGCTGATTGCCCTCGAGGCATTCATCAACATAGCCGGCGTGATGGGACTGATCCCCCTGAAGGGACTGGCACTCCCCTTTTTAAGTTACGGAGGGACATCGCTGATCATGTCCCTCACGGCAGTCGGTATTCTCCTGAATATTTCTTCTCATGCAACATGAAGGGAGACATCCGAAAACCTGAAACGTCCCGAAGGAATCCTGGGGAACGGTTGTGAAGATTATTATTGCAGGAGGAGGCACAGGGGGACATCTTTTCCCGGGAATCGCGGTTGCTGAGGAATTATTAAAAAGAAACCGTCAAAACCATATCCTGTTCATCGGAACGGAGAGAGGACTGGAGAAAAAGATTCTCGGTAATCTGGGTTTTGAGCTTTGCACCCTCGACGTGGAGGGCATCAAGGGCAGGGGTCTGATAAGAATATTCGGCGCCCTGTTCAAGCTGCCCCGGAGTATCATGCAGTCATACAGGATCATCCGGGACTTCCGTCCGGGGCTTGTAATGGGCGTGGGAGGTTATGCCTCCGGACCGGCGGTAATCACTGCCCATTTTATGGGCATCAGAACAGCCATCATGGAGCAGAATGCTCTTCCCGGAATGACCAACAGCATTCTGGGTAAATTTGTGGACAGGATATTATTAACCTTTCCTGACACGGAAAAGCGGTTTCCCGATAAAAAGACAACGGTATGCGGAAATCCCGTCAGGGCGTCTTTCTTGGCGGAAAACCCGCATAGAACAGGAAACGAAGGCAAGTTCACCCTCCTTGTTTTCGGTGGAAGCCAGGGAGCTCATGCCATCAATAACGCCACCCTGGAGGCCCTTCCCCATTTGAAAAATATGGGACTGAGACTGAGGATTATTCACCAGACAGGGGAGAAGGATCTGGATAACGTTTTTCAGAACTATAAGAAGCATGGCATGGATGCGGAAATTTTACCTTTTATTATGGATATGGCGCAGGCTTACAGATCTTCAGACCTGCTCATCTGCAGGGCGGGCGCTACATCGATTGCCGAAATTACGGCGACGGGAAAGGCAGCAATCCTGATTCCCTTTCCCTTTGCCGTCAATGACCACCAGACGAAAAACGCCGAGGTTCTTGTCAGGGCGGGCGCTGCCGTCATGATTGAAGAGAAGGACCTCGACGGGAAAAAGTTAGCGGAAACCATAGGATGTCTGTGCCGGCATTCTCACATCATTAAAGAAATGGAGGGACATTCTGCCGGGCTGGGAAACATAAGGGCAGCCTCCGACATAGTGGATATCTGCATAAAAATGGCTAAATAAAATTTTGAATATTTTTATGGATTAGATACAAGATATAGTGTATGCGGATAATCTGATAAACAAGATACGGTAAGTTACTCGCAGAATGTTAAATCAAACGGACGGCGTGGATTCAATGGATAAAGCAGAAAATAGCCACCGGAGAGATCTGATGCATAGGAAAGTGAAGAATATCCACTTTGTCGGGATAGGTGGCATCGGTATGAGCGGCATCGCGGAAGTGCTTCTCAATCTGGGATACACCATCAGCGGTTCGGATCTCAGTCAGTCCGATATTACACAAAGACTGGCAGCCCTCGGCGCCAGATTTTTTGCCGGTCATGACGCCTCTCACCTGGGCGCCGCCGACG
>JAPLJQ010000502.1 GCA_026388495.1 Deltaproteobacteria bacterium
ATCGTGTTCACATGGGAAGTCATCGCCAATGGCATTTCCATTCCCTTATGGCCGAGTGCTGTCGCGGCCGTAATTTCTGGAGTGCTCGCATACATGCTCCGGCGGGAGAATCGCCCGGAAAAGTAGGCCCTGGTAACTCTCACCGCCTCCCCTTTGTCATTTCGAAGGAGCGCAGGGACTGAGAAATCTTATTACCACCTTCACAGAATCTCACCAGAATTTCCCTCCGGTTTCCGCAGATTACGGATACGGATCTCCTCGGATTCATATCCCGGGAGGATGTCCCTTTAACAAATCTTCATGAAAGCCTCACGTCATCGGTCAACACCGTCGCCGCCGATTGACGCCCTCTGCATAATGATATCTCCGTATCCTGTTTTCCAAATTGATTGACACACGCCGGACCTTTCCTTATACTGCCGGCATATTTTCCTTCCATCATGAAGATTCCTCGTCGCTATCGATCGGAATGACATAACATGGAGAAATTCGAAGGTTTCAGAAAAGGCGGATTGCAGGGATGGCAAATGATGATCTCCTGAAATTAAAAATCGACAAATCGCCCGGCGCGGCAAAAAAAGGCGTTCCCCGAAAAAAAATCATGGTGTGGGGTGCGGTCGCTTTCATCCTGATCGCCGGGGTGATCCTCTATTTCGGCGGGTGGCTGAGACCGGCAATTTCCGTGGAAGCGTCGACGGTCTCGCGGGTCTACCCCTCCCAGAGTTTTTCCCTCCCCAATGCAAGCGGGTATGTCGTGGCGCAGCGCAAGGCCGCCGTGGAGTCAAAAGTGACGGGCAGGCTTGTCGCCCTCATGGTGGAAGAAGGCAGCCATATCCGGAAGGGGCAGGTCGTCGCCCGGCTGGAAAACGACGATGTCGCTGCATCGAAGGCTCAGGCCGAGGCAAATCTGAAGTCGAGCATGGCGAATCTGAATCAGTTTAAGGCGGAATGGGAGGAGGCAACCCTGTCGTACAACCGGAATAAAACCCTCGTTGCTAAAGGTTACATCTCCCAGGCGGAATATGACACTTCAGAGGCGCGTTACCGGCGGGCCACTGCCGCCGTTCGGGCAGCGGAAGCCGCCGTAAAGGCAAGCAGCGCCGCCGTCAGGGGAACGGACGTCGCGATAGAATACACCTATATCCGGGCGCCCTTTGACGCCGTTGTTCTGACCAAGAGCGCCGATATAGGCGACATCGTCACCCCCCTCGGCGCCGCTGCCAATGCGAAGGCTGCCGTCGTGACCATTGCCGATATGAATTCTCTTCAGGTGGAAATCGATGTTTCCGAAACCAACATCTCCATTGTCAGGGTTGGGCAACCCTGCGAAATACAAATGGACGCCCTGCCGGACATGCGTTTCCGCGGGGAAGTGCACGCCATCGTACCGACGGTGGATCGCAGCAAGGCCACGGTCATGGTGAAGGTGAAGATCCTCGATAAGGACATGCGCATGTTGCCCGACATGAGCGAGGGAGATCGCGTGCGTGAGAGGACCGTGACGGCGGGCGAACCCCTCGGGGACATGGTGGAAATTCGCGAAGGCGTCAAAACGGGAGAAAAGGTGGTCATAAAGCCCCACCCGTCTCTGAAGGATGGTATGCGGATCAACATCGCGGAGAAGTAGTGCGCGGATATGGAAAGCAACCCCCCCATCGTCGAAGTTCGAGACATCCAGAAATCCTACCGCAGAGGGGATCTGATCGTTCCCGTTTTGCACGACATAACGTTCGATATCGCAGAGGGAGAATTTCTTGCCCTGATGGGGCCGTCCGGTTCCGGGAAGACGACCCTGCTGAATCTCATTGCGGGCATAGACAAAGCGGACAGCGGGGTGATCCGTATCGGCGGCGTCGACATTACAACCCTCTCCGAGACGGAATTGGCCCGGTGGAGGGCCGGCCATGTCGGTTTCATTTTTCAGTTTTACAATCTTATTCCCGTTCTGAAGGCCGTTGAAAACGTCGAAATCCCTCTTTATTTAACCGGTCTTTCCGGTCGCGAGCGGCGGGAACACGCCGCCATGGCGCTTAATCTGGTCAACCTGGCCCATCGAATGGATCATTACCCCAAAGAGCTTTCCGGCGGAGAGCAGCAGCGTGTGGCCATAGCCCGGGCCATCGTCACCGATCCGACGATCCTCGTTGCCGATGAGCCGACGGGCGATCTGGACCGCGTGTCCGCCGAGGAAATTCTCGATATGATGGAGCGTCTCAACCGGGAGCTGGGCAAGACGATCATCCTGGTGACCCATGACCCGAGAGCGGCTCAAAGGGCGCGGGTGCTGCGCCATCTGGACAAGGGATATCTGAACGATGGTCGTCCTTAAAATCCTCATCCGTAACGCATTTCGCAACAGGCTGCGCACGATCCTGACCATTTTCGGGGTAGCCATTGCCATTCTCTCGTTCGGCCTGCTGCGCACGGTCGTCAGCGCCTGGTATGCCGGGGCCGACGCCTCCTCCGCCACCCGCCTCGTTACGCGCAATGCCATATCGATTATTTTTACCCTTCCCCTGTCGTACAAAGACAAGATCCGCCAGGTCGAGGGCGTCAAAATCGTTTCCTGGGGCAACTGGTTCGGCGCCTATTACATAGACGAGAAAAATTTCTTTGCCAATTTCTGCGTGGAGCCCGTTTCCTATCTTGAACTCTATCCGGAATTCGTCCTTTCGCAGGATGCCAGGCGGGCCTTTATGAACGACCGCAAAGGCTGCATTGCAGGGCGCAAGCTCGCGGATAAATTCAAATGGAAAGTCGGCGACAACATCCCCCTGAAGGGGACCATCTACCCCGGCACGTGGGATTTTGTTCTGCGCGGGATCTACAAGGGGAGAGACAAAACCATTGATGAAACCCAGTTCTTTTTCCACTGGGATTATCTGAATGAAACGTTGAGAAAGACAGTACCCGGCCGGGCCGACCAGGTCGGTTTTTATATGGTCGGCGTGTCCCGCCCGGACCTCGCGACGGACGTATCCACATCCATCGACGGGATGTTCAAAAATTCTTACGCCGAGACGCTGACGGAAACGGAAAAAGCCTTCAATCTCGGTTTTATCGCCATGACCGATGCGATCCTCATGGTGATTCAGGTTGTTTCTCTCTTGATTATCATCATTATCATGGCCGTAGTCGCCAACACCATGGCCATGACCACACGGGAAAGGATCAGAGATTATGCCATCATGAAAACCCTCGGCTTTGGCGGCGGCGTGATTGCCGCCCTCATTTTCGGAGAGTCTCTCGTGATTACTCTGGTCGGATGCGGCGTCGGCATCCTGTTGACCTTTCCCGTAGCCGGGATTTTCGGTCAGAAGCTGGCCATCCTTTTTCCCGTGTTCAACGTCTCGGCGCAGACGGTTTATCTCGATGTGCTCGCCGCCGTGATCGTCGCCCTGGCGGCGGCCGTCATTCCCACGCGCCGGGCCATCCGCATCCGCATTGCCGAAGGCCTCCGGAGGGTCGGATAATGGTCATTCCCATTGCGTATAACCTGCGCAATCTCAAGAAAAGACGCCTGACGACCATATTGACGGTGGGCGGGATGTCTCTCGTCGTATTCGTTTTCGCCTCCATCCTCATGCTTGCAGACGGTTTGCAGAAGACCCTTGTCGAGACAGGTTCTCAGGAGAATGTGGTCGTCATCCGCAAGGGATCGACGTCCGAGGTGATGAGCGGGATCGACCGCGGCCAGGCATCGGTCGTTGAAATGCTGCCGCAGATCGCCGTCGGTACGGACGGGCAGGAGATGGCGGCCAGAGAAGTGGTCGTCCTCATTGCCCTTCCCAAAACCAGCACGGGCAAGCTGTCCAATGTGACGGTCCGGGGGATCAGCCGTCATTCTTTCGATCTCCGGCCCCAGGTCAGGCTGTCCCAGGGACGGCTGCCGAGGATGGGTTCCATGGAAATCGTCGTCGGCCGCAGTATCGCCCGGGGCTTTACGGGGGTCGGCCTCAATGAAACCCTGACCTGGGGAATGCGGTCATGGACCGTCGTCGGCGTATTCGATGCGGGCAACACCGGCTTTAGTTCGGAAATATGGGGGGATGTGGATCAGGTCATGCAGGCCTTCCGTCGTCCCGTTTATTCATCCATCCTTTTCAAACTTCGGGCCTCCGGAGATTTTTCGGATGCGAAATCGGTCCTTGAAAGCGATCCCCGCCTGACCCTCGAGGCGAAGCGGGAAACCCGATACTATCTTGATCAGTCGGAGATGATGGCCAGGTTCCTCCGCATCCTCGGCTTGTCCCTGACCATTCTTTTCTCTCTCGGCGCCATCGTCGGCGCGACGATCACCATGTATTCCGCCGTTGCAAACAGAACGGGTGAGATCGGGACGCTGCGTGCCGTCGGGTTCGACAGGCGGAGCATTCTCATAGCGTTTCTGGCGGAATCGTTGATTCTCGGTTTTGCGGGGGGCGCCGTGGGGCTGTTTTTCGCCTCCTTCATGCAGTTGATCACCATATCTACGGTCAATTTCCAGACGTTTTCCGAGCTGGCCTTCAGCTTCATCCTCAGCGTTAAAGTCATGGCAGAGGCCATGGCCTTTGCTCTGGTGATGGGCTTTATCGGGGGTATTATGCCGGCCATCCGGGCTGCCAGGATGAACATTGTGGATGCCTTGCGCGCGTGACGCCATGCAGGTGAAAAGCTCCGCCACCCTGTCATCCCGGACGACGTGCTCCAAGACTCTCCAAGGCCGACGCCCTCGACACAGGGCATGAGGCGGTAGAGGCATGACGAAGCAGCCCGGCGTATCTCAGGGAGAAATCGTCCTCTATCAGGCCCCGGACGGCTCAGTCAGTCTAGATGTGAAGCTGGAACGAGAAACGATCTGGCTGACGCAAAAACAGATGTCCGAACTATTCGATACGGAGCGGAGTGTTATCACCAAGCATCTGAATAACATCTTTTCCTCCGGGGAGTTGGACAAAGAAAGCAATGTGCAAAAAATGCACATTCCAGGTTCGGCAGCTCCGTCCTGTTTGGGCGGCAAAAGGACGAGGGATTCCAAAGCGCCTTGGGCGCGGTGATGCAAACCTTCGGGGGCCGCGACCTCTACCCGAGCCTGGAGGAGAAGGCTGCGCACCTGCTCTACTTCCTCATCAAGAACCACGCCTTTGTGGACGGCAACAAACGCATCGGCGCTGTACTGTTCCTCTGGTTTCTTGAAAAGAACGGGGCGCTCCGGGATCGAAAAGGCGAGCGACGCGTTTCCGACGCCGCCCTCGTGGCCGTCACCCTGCTGATCGCCGAGAGCAAGCCTGTGGAAAAAGAAATCATCGTCCGCATCGTGACGCACCTGTTGTGTGAACGCGAAGGAGGAAACACGGCATGACCACCGATACTAGCGAAAAGGGATTGGAACGATTGATCTGTACGGCGCTTGAGAGAAAACGCTTGAGAAAAGGTGAGAAAAGAGGACGGATTAAAAAATACCTTGCATTACGCACCCACAAAGGGTACAATTGCACCCATCATGAGTACAGCACTTAAAATTGATCAACTTGGTACAACTCTTTTCGGAAAGACTCGCCGTGCGATTCTTGCCTTGCTTTTCAGTCATGTCGATGAAAGTCTTTATCTCCGTCAACTGACCCGGTCGGCAGGTGTTGGCATGGGTGCCGTGCAGAGAGAACTTAAAGCGCTTGTTGATGCAGGAATTCTAAACCGCAATGTTCGGGGCCACCAGGTCTATTATCAGGCCAATTCTCAGAGCCCTGTCTTCAAGGAACTCAAGAGCCTTGTGATGAAAACGGCTGGCGTGGGCGATGTATTGCGAACAGCGCTATCTCCACTTGCTGACCGCATTGGTGCGGCGTTTATTTATGGTTCTATCGCCCGCGGTGAAGAAAGAAAAAGCAGTGACATAGACGTTTTGATCGTGGGCAATGTGACTTTTGCAGAAGTCACTGCAGCATTGAGCAGTGCCCAGGAAACCATTGGTCGTGAGATCAATCCTACCGTCTATCCCCTTACCGAGTTTCTGTCTAAAGTACGAACGGGACATCATTTTCTTACTACTGTTCTTGGTGGCGAGAAGCTTTTTTTGATAGGAGACAAAGATGAGCTTGAAAGAATGGTTGAATAACAAGAACCATCCAATCGCTTGCTTTCACAATTCACGCGGAGCCCGCGTTTGTTGCGCAATTGGATCGTTTCAGGAAAAAAAGGAATATTGGCACCTATGAGATTGCCGGTGCTGCGTCCGAAATGGAAGCAGAGGAAATGGTTATGCTTGCAGTAAATCTTCGCAATCAAGTTGAAGAATGGTTCAGAGAGAATCATCCGGGATTGTTCAGCAGAAATACATGAGTCCAGCCCTCCCGGTCATCCCGGAGTTGATCCGGCATCCAG
>JAPLJQ010000083.1 GCA_026388495.1 Deltaproteobacteria bacterium
CAACCGTTCGATGTCATAGAATTCCCTTATGGGTTCGTAGAAGATATGGATGATTACGTCGTCGTAATCCACAAGGACCCACTTACCGAACGTTTCACCCTCCACCCCGAGGGGAAGGACACCAAACTCTTTCAGGTTTTCTTGAATAGATGATGCGATTGCCTGAACCTGCCGGTCTGAAGTTCCGCTGCAGATGATGAAATAATCAGCGAAGGAGGATAGTGTTTTTACGTTCAGAATGACTAAATCTTTAGCCTTTTTTTTAAGCGATGCGTTAACGCACAGAAGTACCCGTTCTCTGCCATCCAAATGCCCTGTACCCAATCATACCCCCGGTCTGTTTAGATTAACAATATTAACTATTTGTTTTCAATAGCAGATTGGTGGTACCGTGTCAATCAAAATTGACGTCCGAAATTCACGGTTGTTAAAATATCGTCATTATGGTAAACGAAGCACCACCCGAAAAAGATTGTCAAAATAAAAGGTTTGATCATGCGTGAGATATTAAGGGCTGTTCAGGTTCATATGCCTTTTCATCTTCTTTTCAGTCAGTTTCTCCCGATGGTCATCAGGGAGAGAATCAACCCTGAAATCAGCTTCAATTATGCGAGCCTTGATCGTTTCAGCAGAAAGGATTTCATGGAAGTGGCAGCCCGTCTTCGGGACGAAGGATTGACGATTACTTTCCATGCTCCGTTCATGGACTTAAGACCGGGCGCCATAGATCCCAGGATCCGGCAGGTCACCATCGATCGCCTGAAGCAGGTTTTTGAGCTTGTCCCCATTTATCGGCCCCTTTCTGTGGTCTGCCATCCGTCGTTTGATCGAAGATACTATGTGTCAAGTGAGCATCTCTGGCTGGAAAACAGCATAGGCACCTGGGGACAGTTTCTGGACCAGACCCGTGAAATGAATACGATGATTACCCTTGAGAATGTGTATGAAAGTGATTCGCAGCATTTGAACCTTCTTCTCAATGCCCTTCCTTCCCCCAATTTTTGCTTCTGTTTCGATACGGGTCATTTTAATGTGTTTTCCAGTGCGCCCCTGAGAACATGGATGGAAACCCTGGGCTCCCGCATCGGCCAGATACACCTTCATGATAATAACGGGTCTCTTGACGAGCATCTTCCCGTGGGAGAAGGCAATTTCCCTTTTCAGGAGTTTTTTGAGATCCTCCGTGAGCAGAAGATTGATCCGATTATCACCATCGAGTCCCACACGGAAAAGCACCTGTGGAAGATGCTTGGGAATATTAAGGACATGAAACTCATTGTTTAATAGCAGATAGCATTAGGGGGGCTGTGAGTTGCTGAGATACATGATCAAGAGATTGATATTCATGATCCCCCTTCTCATCGGGATCACCGTCATCTGCTTTGCCGTCATGCACCTTGCTCCCGGATCTCCGACAGACCTTGAGACCCAGCTCAACCCGAGAGCATCCGCGGAGTACAGAGAACGACTGAAGGCCATGTACGATCTTGACAAGCCACTTCACGAACAGTACGTCTTATGGGTGGGCAGGCTTGTTACCCTGGATCTCGGACGATCGTTCTCTCAGGACCGCAGGCCGGTGGCGGATAAGATAATCGAGAGAATCCCCATTACAATTGTCCTCAATGTCCTTTCCATGATCCTGATTATCGCCATTGCCATTCCTGTCGGAGTTCTTTCCGCGGTTTACCGGGATTCTTTTTTTGATAAAATAACAGGTGTTTTTGTTTTTATAGGCTTTGCCATACCCACGTTCTGGCTGGCCCTCCTTTTGATGATTCTCTTCGGCGTGAATCTCGGATGGCTGCCCATATCAGGTATCCGGTCCCTGAATTTCGAGTATCTCCCCCCGGGGATGGTCTTTCTTGATCTGATCAAGCACCTGATCCTGCCGGTAACATTGTCTGCATTTGGCGGTCTTGCAGGCCTTTCCAGGTACATGAGATCCAACATGCTTGAGGTAATCCGGCAGGATTACATTATGACAGCCAGGGCAAAGGGTTTAAGTGAAAGGGCCGTTATTTACAGGCATGCCCTCAGAAATGCCCTCCTCCCCGTGATTACGATTCTCGGGCTGTCCGTCCCCGGTCTTATCGGAGGCAGCGTCATTTTCGAGACCATCTTCGCCATTCCCGGCATGGGGCAGTTATTTTACATGTCCGTCATGGCGAGGGACTATCCGGCGGTGATGGGTATTCTATTCATCGGCGCCGTGCTGACCCTTGTGGGGAATCTCGTTGCCGATGTATCTTACGCCCTGGCGGATCCACGAGTCAGGGTGTCCTGAAATGAAGAGCTTTGAAAATTCGTATGACAGCATAACATTTTACCCACAAAAGTGAAACGTATCAGGATGTTGAAGGATTATTGATGA
>JAPLJQ010000489.1 GCA_026388495.1 Deltaproteobacteria bacterium
AACCTTGCGGTCAGTGATGTCTTGGATAGTGCCCTCATAGTAAAGCAACTTTTTACTATTGTCACGAACAGCGCGTCCGTTCATATTTGTCCATATAATGCTTCTGTCCTTCCGGGAAAACTGGATTTCATGTCCCTCAATCGTTCCCTGTTCATTCATGAGATTGAGAAGCTCGGAGTGTCGTTCAGGAGTGACATACATTTGTCGGGCCATATCTGTGATCGTGTTCACTACCGCCTCCGGTGATTCATATCCAAGGAGCCTGGCAAAAGCGGGATTGGCGCTTATGATGCGGCCATCGGGAGTGGACTGGAATATGCCCATGACGGCGTTCTCAAAGATGCTCCTGTACTTTTCCTCCGCCAGCTTGCGGACGGTTATGTCCTCCAGTGTTTCGATGGCAGCAAGAACAATCCCCTTTGAATCCCGGATTGCACCGGCAGTAAAGCGCAACCACTTCCCATTCTCCCCCAGGGCAGGGAAAAAATCCGTGGCCTCATACGCATCTTCAAACAACGGAGACTTGACATACTTGCCGGAATACCACTGAGGAACCAACTCAACAGCCTCATCCACCAGCAAGTCTGCCATACAGGGCCTCTCTACATTGTAAAAGGCCCTCCAGTGCGCACAGGTACCTACTACTTCCTCAGACTTGATACTGCTTATTTCTTCCAGCGCCTTGTTCCAATGGATGACCAGGTGGTCCTTACCGATGACAAAGGCAGGGATCGGAGAACCATCGATAATACTATGCAACCGCTGTTCACCCTCCCTGAGCGCCTCCTCCGCCCGCTTGCGCTCGGTGATGTCCATATACGTTCCGAGTACGCCGCTGATCTCCCCCTTGGAACTTCGCAAAGGTATCTTGCTCGTAAGAAGCGTGATGGTGTTCCCTTCGGGGGTCGTCTGGGGTTCTTCGATGAGAAACTTGGAGCAGCCGCTCTCGATGACCTGGCGATCGTCGCCGCGATACAATTCCGCCTGATCACGCCACCCCATCTGGTAATCATCTTTCCCGATGATGTCCTTCGGATCGGCAAATCCCGCATCGTGCGCGAATACCGCGTTACAGCCTAAGTAAACGAGATTCTTGTTCTTCCAGAATACCCTCACGGGTATCGCGTTGATAATCTCTTCGATGATCTGCTGTGATTCCCGTAGCGCCTCCTCCGCCTTCTTGCGCTCGGTGATGTCGTTGATGCTGGAGAGAATGCAGGGTCCGTTGCTCAGTTGGATCATCTGAGCGGAGAACAAACCCGTGATGACCTCACCGCTCTTCGCCCGGAACTGGAACTCCTGGCCCACGAAGGCCCGGCCTGCTTGAAGATCGGCCACCACGCGCTGTCGATCATCTTCATTGACCCACAGCTTCAGCCCGATGGACGCGCTGGCGAGGGCTTCTCCCCGAGTGAACCCCGTGATCGAGATGAAGGCGTCGTTGACCTCGACGAACTTGCCGTCTTCCGGGCGCGTGATGGTGATGGCATAGGGAGAGGCATGAAAGGTCTTGGAGAACTTCTCCTCGTTCTCCCGCAGTTTTTCCTCCACTCTCTTGCGTGCCGTGATATCCCGGAATGTCCAGATTCTCCCGTAATATTTTCCGTCTTTACCTGATACGGGTGACGAGTACCGGTCCATAACCATCCCGTCCTTAAACTCGATCTCATCCCGGCTGGTTTCATTCGGATGCGCATAGAGATACACAACCTTCTCGAGAAACTGCTCAGGGTACCTGGTTATGCTCGTCACATATTGAAGCAGTGATGTGTCATCCTTATCATCCCGGATGTGTTGAGGAACTTTCCAGATGTCGAGCAGATGTTGATTTGCCAGAATTTTTTTACCTTTTCCATCGACCACCAGGACACCGTCAATGGTGGCTTCCACTTGAGCCTCGAGAAAGGCTGTCTTCCAGACAAGTTCCCCCTCTGCCAACTTGCGATCGGTAATATCTCGTATTGATTCAATAGCACCTATGCGGTTCCCACGGCCATCGAAAAGCGGCGCTCCCGTTGCCCATAGATAAGCCCCTTTACCTCCATATAAGGCTGGTGTAAACCCCTCCGCATAAAGAGTATTCCCTTTTTTCTGAACATACTCATATTTGGATTCGAGTTCTTTATCGTTGGCATCGATAAGCTCCAAAAGATACGGCCGCCGCTCTCCATAGAAAGGAACCGAACCTGCATAGCTTCCCTGCCCGATCATATCCTCTTTCTTGACTCCGGTCATCTCTTCCATAGCCCGGTTCCAGGCGACAACTTTCTTATCCCGGTCGATGACAAATGTTGCATCCGGCAAAAAATCGATGATGTTTGTTAATTTTTGCTCTGATTCTTTCAGCGCATCCTCCGCCCGCTTGCGTTCGGTGATGTCGCTGGCGATACCCTCGAAACCAACGACAGTACCGGCTTCGTCCTTTAAAGGAACAGCATTTGTAGTGTGCCAGCGCCAGTACCCGTCGGCGTGGCTCACGCGGTACTCGACGCCCGTTTGTCGTTGTCCCGTCTCGATCACTCTCTGCAGGAATATCTCACATCTGGCAATATCATCCGGATGAACGAATTGCTGGAATGGTTTTCCAACTACCTGGATTACCGGGTGCCCCAGGAGGGTGGTCCAACCGGGAGAGACGAAGGTGAATACGCCATCTGGGGTGAGCATATAGATGATGTCGTGGCTG
>JAPLJQ010000029.1 GCA_026388495.1 Deltaproteobacteria bacterium
ACATCATGAAGGAAATAAACGCATTGACGCCCTCTTATGCGGGGATTACCTGCGAAAGGCTTGAAAAGGGACAAGGCATTCAATGGCCCTGCCCAAACGAGGAACACGGAGGGACGCCCTACCTGCACAGAGACAGGTTCTCCAAAGGCATGGGCACGTTTCTGCCGTGCGACTTCAAACCCGTCGCCGAGGTGCCCGATGAAGAGTACGATTTCATGCTCACAACGGGTCGCATTTACTATCATTACCACACGGGAACGATGACCCGGCGGACGAGTATCCTGGAAAGAGAGGCTCCGGCGCCGCTCATCGAAATCAACCCCGATGATGCAAAGAGGCTCGGCATCAGGGGCAATGATGTCATCGAGGTGACATCAAGGAGAGGCTCCATAAAGGCAAGGGCGGAACTTACCACCAGGGTGCCGAGAAAGGTGGTGTTTTCCACGTTCCATTTCCATGAAGCGCCCGTCAATGTGCTGACAAACCCGGCACACGATCCGGTTGCAAAGATTCCCGAATACAAGGGATGTGCCGTCAAAGTCAGGAGGTGCATATGAAAACACTTGCAAAAAAAGACATCAACCGTCTTCTCAAGACATGGACAAAAGACTATACGGTTCTGGCGCCTTCCAGAAGAGCTTCGGGAGATTGCATTTTTGAGCCTTTTCAGGAAGATTCGTTCACTCTCGAATACGGGAAACCATCTCTCCCGCCGAAGGCGGTGTTTCTGCCGCACAGTGATGTCATCTTCAATGTTGAAAATAATGAATTCCGGGAGGTGGTATCGGCAAGAAAGACGATCCTGTTCGGGATACGATCCTGCGACATGATGGGCATCTGTCAATCCACGAGCTTTATGACCCGGGATCAAAAAGATATTTATTACAGCGAAAAGCGGTCTCGGACAATCAGCATTGTCATGGCCTGTCCCGGTCCCCAGAACGAAACGTGTTTCTGCACGACAACGCGCAGCGGACCGGTTGCAGAAAAGGGATTCGATCTGCTGTTCTATGACATGGGGAATATCTTGATGATCGAAACGGGCAGCCAGAGGGGAAAAGACTTGTTGTCAGCAGATCATTTCACCGATATGGACGACGCCCTCGCACGGGAAAAAATCCAAAAATTCAAGGAAAAAGCCTTCGGAGACATGCCAACGGTAAATGCCGTCATTGAGGCCATGAACAAGCTCGAAGACGGCACAACCAATGAGAAGATTTGGGAATACTTTGGCAATAAATGTATCATGTGTGGAGGGTGTGCGTACGTGTGTCCCACATGCACCTGTTTCAATGTCTATGATCAGGAATCAAGCCCGGGCAGCGGTCTGCGGGCAAGGGCCTGGGACACCTGCCTCTTCGGCGGTTTTACGCGCGAGGCGTCCGGCCACAATCCGAGATCTACCCAGGCGTCAAGGCTTCAGAGACGGCATGAACACAAGCTTCGTTACTACAACAGGACCGACATCCAGGAAGCCCTGTGCGGATGTGTGGGTTGCGGTCGCTGCTCCGACTACTGCCCCGTCAAAATCGGCACACTGGAAGTGGCAAAAGCCATCAATAATGAACGATAACGGAGGTTCCCCATGACTGAGAAAAAAAAGATACTGATCATCGATGACGATAAGGACTATGGCGAGGCGCTCCGGATTGTTCTGGAGAATAACGGTTTCATGGTTGATCATGTTCTGAATATCCAGGACGGCCGTAAAACCCTGGAAGCTGACAGGCCGGACTTGATCATCCTTGATGTGATGATGGACAAGCACACGGACGGGTTCGATCTTTGCTACAGCCTGAAACACGACGATACATGCAGCAATATCCCCATCCTGATGGTAACTGCCGTTACTGACAAAACAGGGTTTAAGTTCTCTCCTGATACGGACGGTGAATATCTGCAGGCGGACGATTATGTGGCAAAGCCCATTCCTGTTCCGGAACTTCTCTCAAGGGTGAAAAGATTGATCGGCTGAACCCGCATATCATCCTTCCCGGCGCACCGTAGAATGACGGTTTCGCGAAAAAGCCTGATAACCCCTGTTTCGTCATTCCGGACTTGGAGACTGTGTCATAATAGGAAAAAATGTCATTCCGAACGAATGTGAGGAATCTTAAGATGTTAATATTATTAGCCATTAAGATTTCTCGTTTCACTCGAAATGACAAAAAAGAGAATTACGACACAGTCTCTTGATCCGGAATCCAGTTTTTTCCAGTTGTTACGTGTTCTCTGGATTCCGGCTTTCGCCGGAATGACAATTTTTAGACAAAATTCGACTTTATACGAGTTCATCAAAGAATGATTGATAATGCCGGGTTGTCCGTGATAGTGTTCGGGTGATTTCTGACATCGGGCAGACACAATGAAAATCACTGAGAGTCTCATAGAGCGGCTTTTCAAGTTAAATTTGCAAAGCCGCCTTGTCGTCGGGTTCCTGATCGCCACATGCCTCACGGGTTTATTCGCCACCATTATCAGCGTATGGACCATCAACAGGAGCACCATTGCAGAGGTTCAGAACAGGGTGCGCCAGGACATCAATACGGCAAAGCTGATCTATAACGGTACGCTTCAGAAAATAACGTCCCTGATTCAGTTTACCGCCGAAGGATCCGATCTGCGTGAGCCTGTAACCGGGCAGGATATCGCCCGAATGGGACACTTAAGAGGACTCATACGAAAAGGGACGGACCCTCAGTTTCAGGATAACCACCTTTTCCTCGATATGATCACCATCGTGGATAACGGCGGGAATGTCCTGTACAGGGCGGGCAATCCGGAGATCAGAGGAGACAACCTCCTGCAGGACCCCTTCGTCAGAAACTGCATAGAAAAAAAGACTCCCCTGTCCTCAACCGAGCTCATGTCCATTGAAAGTATTTTAAGGGAAAACCCGGCCCTCTCGGAACGGGCGAAAACGCACATTATAAAGACGCCCCTGGCAGCGGAAATAACCGAAGACAAGCTCTCGGAAGGCATGGTCATGAGAGCCGCCTACCCGATTATGAACAAACAAAAGAAACTTCTCGGCATTCTGATCGGAGGCGTTCTGATAAACAAGGACAACGCCATCGTGGATCAGATAAAAGAGACCGTCTATCATGGTGAAAAATACAATGGCCGTGAAATGGGAGTGGCCACCATTTTCCAGGGAGGCGTGCGCATATCCACGAACGTCATGACAAAGGATAACAGGCGGGCCATCGGCACCATTCTTTCCAAAGAGGTCTATGATCAGGTCATCAGAGAAGGCAAAGACTGGGTGGGCAGGGCTTTCGTCGTTAATGACTGGTACATCACCACCTATACCCCGATCTTCAACATGGATAAAACGCTCATCGGCGTCCTCTACACGGGCATCCTTGAAGCCAAATACCGGGACATACAATGGAAGACGATCTGGATAAACCTGGGAATAACAACCCTTGGCATGATCATCGCCTTTATTATTTCCCTTCGCCTGGGAAACACCATCATCACGAGAATACGCATGCTGAAGGAGGCGACGGAAGCCATCGCCTCGGGAAACCTGGACTACAAACTGTCACCCGATAAAATCTCGGGATTCGACATGCTGGACGAGGCGTTCAACTACATGTCCAGATCTCTGAAAGACCACGATGATCAACTTCAGAAAATGCATCAGCAACTGGCAAAAACGGAAAAACTGACCGCCCTGGGTGAGATGGCGGCGGGTGTCGCTCACGAGATCAACAACCCTCTGGGCGGGATCCTGCTGTACAGCAACCTCGTCCTGGAAGACATCCCGGAGGACAGCCCCGCACGGGAAAACATGCAGAAGATCGTCTACCAGACGAACCGGTGCAAAGAAATCGTACAGAGCCTGCTGGACTTTGCGAGAACGCCGACAGGCGACATGCTTCCTCTGCAGATAAACCAGGCCATCACCACCTCTCTCAAGCTGGTAAGGGACCAGTCCATGTTCCACGGGATCGAAATAGAAACCCATCTTGCAGAGAATCTGCCCGAAGTGATAGGCGACAGGTCAAGGCTGGAAGAGGTTTTCCTGAATCTTTTCATCAATGCGGCGGATGCCATGAAGGGCAGCGGAAAGCTTTCGATTGTCACGGGGCTGAGCACAAACAATGGCATCAGGATTTTCATATCAGACACGGGCAAAGGGATAGATGAAGAACACCTTTCCCACATCTTTGAACCATTCTTCACAACGAAGGAACCCGGTAAGGGAACGGGACTGGGACTTTCCATCGTCTATGGAATCATCCGGAAACACAACGGCACGATCGATGCGGAGAGCGAACCCGGAAAGGGGACCACTTTCATCATATCCTTGCCCGCATACAGGGGAAAATACAGCGGTATGGATGACGATGTCTTCTACAGCTGATCTGCAGGAAACGGCCGTCAAAAAGTTCCTGATGTATCCTGAAGCTTTCTCTTGCACAATCCCGTGAAATATCATAGCATTCCTCAAGCTCAGCCTTGCCTGTGGGGAGATCCTCTCTCGAGGATCCGAATGATTGCGTCTAACCCCCATGCCCGGGGTGGGCACAACGAAGGATGAAAATCACCCCCCTCCCTCCACCGTCGAGGGGGAGGGATACAAGGAGGGGGGCATTTTCATATAAAGGGGAAAGTGAAAGAAGCGGTGAAGAAAAGCAATAAAATTCTCATTATCGACGATGAGGAATCCATCCGGGACGGATGTCATCAGATCCTTTCCCGGAAAGGCCATCATGTCGAGAGTACGGGGGATGCTGTTTGCGGCCTTGAAATGGCTCTCCGGGACGCCTATGACCTGATTCTTCTGGATGTCAGAATGCCCAAAATGGGAGGCTTGGAGATCCTGAAAAAACTCAAAGAAAACAGCGTATCGGCAAAGGTTATCATCATCACCGGATACGGAACCATTTCAATGGCTGTTGAAGCCATGCGTCAGGGCGCATTCAATTTTCTTACGAAGCCATACTCTGCAATCGAACTCAAGGACGCCGTCGACGATGCGTTCAAAGAAGATGAAGGACATGACGTTGAAAAAGATCTTTCCGTATTGATCGGGTCCAGCGATTACATGAAAGAACTCAAGGATTCGATCAAGCGGATCGCACAGACCGACAGCACTGTTCTCATCACAGGAGAAAGCGGCACAGGGAAAGAGCTTGTCGCACAGACCGTCCACCACCTGAGCAAACGGGCCGACAAACATTTCATTCCCGTCGACTGTTCCTCCCTTGTTGAAAATCTCATGGAAAGCGAACTGTTCGGCCATCTCAAAGGGGCTTTCAGCGGCGCCACGGAATCACGTGAAGGGCGTTTCCAGATGGCGAACAAAGGGACCCTCTTCCTCGACGAAATTTCCAACATCAGCCTCAATATCCAGGCAAAGTTATTGCGGGTCATTCAGGAGCAGGAAGTGCCGCGGGTCGGCAAATCGACACCTGAGAAGGTGGACGTCAGGCTCATTGCAGCGACCAACAAGGATATCCGGTCCGAAATCGAAACGGGAAGATTCAGGGAAGACCTGTTCTACCGGATTTCCGTCGTGCCCCTTAACATCAAGCCCTTGAGAGAACACAAGGCCGACATTCTTTCCATTGCCCTGCACTATCTCGACCTGTACACAGTGAAATATGACAGCAAGGTGCGGCGTCTTTCCGAAGAAGCAAAGAAATCGCTGCTGTCATACAGATGGCCCGGGAACATCAGGGAACTGAAAAACACGATGGAACGTCTGTGTGTCCTTTGTGATCATCAGGAGGTAAATCTGTCCGATATCCTCTACTATGGCCAAAGCGACGGGGGGAAGGCTCCCGTCGCCGATTCCGCATCGGGCAGAGTCACCCTGATCGATGTTGAAAAGGAACACATCGAAAAAGCTCTCAGCCATTTCCATTTTCAGATCAACAAGACGGCAAAGTTCCTGGGTATCGACAGAAAGACCCTGAGAATAAAAATGCGTAACTACGGAATAAAATCAGAACCGTGACGTAAAAACATCCTTGTGATTCAGGGGTTATCTGCCTCACCCATGGGGAGTTTTACCCCTTAAAC
>JAPLJQ010000572.1 GCA_026388495.1 Deltaproteobacteria bacterium
ATCCATTAAGATTTCTCACTTCGTTCGAAATGACAATACGTAACCGAATTTATGAACCACTGTACTTAGTGGCCCGTCTATATATTTTCATGGCTGTCGCTCCAGACATGAGAACATTTCCAGCGACAAGAATGGCAACCAAGATGATATTGGAGACATTCATACTCATGTCCGCCATATGAAATCCCTCCCGGAAAAGACAGGCCGGAACGACACGTAAAGCAACAGGATCAAACCCGTAAAGCGCAACAAAAGCGATCATCAGAAGGATCTGAAAAAAAATAAATATTCTATAACCGAAGATGTTTCCCTTCCATACCGCCATTGCCATACAGACAAGCGTCACGACGGGAATCATCAATCCCGTATTTACACGCATTTCAAGCCAGACCCAGGAAGCCGACAGCAGAGAGAGAAGAAGCCCCAAAGTCATGCCTGTGAGGCACCCCTTCAAGCAGTCGTAGAATATGCCCTCCGGTCCGCTCCGGGTCTGACAGAAAATGCGTAGATTTCTCACTTTTTCTTCTTTATCGTGATAACAACCAGTGTGCCGTCCGACGGGAGGATTTTCTGGTTGCCTTTGAACGTCACTTCATTTCGTTTTTCCACGGCCCCATAGGTGTAGGATGCATTGCTGGTGATGCCCACGGGACAACTGTCAAGGCAAAGGAGGCATCCCGTATTCACCTTGAGGGCATTCTCCAGGTTGCCGCCAAAGCGTATCTGCAATGGTTTTTTATTGCTGTCGATTATAACCTCGTCCAGTTTATATGCAGCCTTCCCGGCGCCGTCCCAGGATACCGTCACATCGAGAAGGTCTCCCTGGACAAAGGTCTTTTCCTTGTTATCCATCGTCATATTGTTTCCCGGTTTCAGACCAATCCTGGTCAGAGCCTCGTAAAAATCCTTGGGCGACGCATGGCCTTTGAACACGCATTTATCGCCGAACTTTCCACCGGCAAAAACGACACCGTGCCTGGTCGGCTGCACCAGATATTTGCCGTTCACCTCGGCCAGAAACGTGACGCTCTTGCCTTTCATATCGACGTGAATCGGGTTCTCTTTCGTCAGAGTGACCCTCTTTTTAGGCTCCGCTTTTCCGAACACCGTTCCGGGAACGAAAATACACCAGGACAGGATCATAATGCTGAACAGGGCAACAAACTTTTTCATACGATTTTCCTCCTCATTTCATTAGGTTACAAATTTTATTTATGTCTGGCAAACGATTTCAAACCGTACGAACCGGGTGGCTCTCCGCAAAACCGTTCGCAAATGACCTTTTGTTACAGGGGGTCCTCTATGCCTTTTTTTTTCTGATAGCGCCTGTAAAAAAGTGGAATCAGGGACACCAGAACAATAAGGGCGATCCCGATGATCAACGCGGCTGAAATCTTTCCCCGGACCAGATCCAAAAGGGAGCTGGAGAACACGATGAAAGCGATGCAGGCCGGGAGCATACAGATGAAGGTCGTCACCGCGTAAGGCCAGAAACCGATCTTCGTCATCCCGAAGGCGTAGTTCAGAAGGTTGAACGGAAACAGGGGAATAAGACGGGTGAATGCCACCACCTTCCATCCGTGCTTTTCGACCCCCTCGTCGAGGCGTCGCCACCGGGGGCTCCGGAGCTTCCCCTCGACCCAGTCCCTGGCCACGTAACGCGAGACGAGAAAGGCGATGCATGCGCCTATCGTAGAGCTGGTGATGGTATAGATCACCCCCCAGAAAGGCCCGAAGAGAATCCCCCCGGCGATGGTAATGGGCAGACCGGGCAGAAGCAGAGCCGGCGCAACGGCATAAATAAGCATGTAGATGAGGGGCGCCAGCATCCCGTAAGCCGCAATCAGTTGGCGGAGGGCTTCCTGATCGAGATAGCGGGTGGCCCCCGTCATCCGGACGGCAACAATGGCGGCTACAAGGACAGCAAGAATCCCCAGACGACCGCCCCATCCTTTTTTCTTTCCTTCCGACACCGTAAAGGTTCTTTCCCGGGAGACGGAGGCGTTTGCCGCTTTTTTGAAAAAATTCTTGATGCGAAGCCGGTTAAGGTAGGTAAAGGGCGCGACGGAAACTTTGCTTTTCCCCGCCAGGGCTGCCTCCGGTTCACAAAGAACATCGAGGGCATGTACCACCGGCGCCTTGCCGCTCAGGCGTCCGGCGCAGCCGCAGCAGTACGTTACGATCCGGCGGTCTCCCGCTTCCTTCCGCATGGGTGTCTGTATGAAACCGCACGCCGCACGGGTCATGAATCACGATTTTTTTGTCTTTCGAAGCGCCGGCAACGACATTTTCAGGCAGCGCTTCGTAAACCATACGGACATTCAGACCGTTGCCGTATCTGCTGATGATGCTGTGACAGTTGGGACACACGACCAGTACCTCTTTTACTCCCTGCGCCAGCAGGTAGCTTGTCATCTCGTCAAACATGGCCTTGAAAAACGCCTCCCGACCCAGATCGTGGGAAATCTTTCCGCAACAGTCGAGGACAATGCCGATTGTCTGATCCCGCTTGCGGAGGATCTCGTAAAGCTCTCTGGTCCTGGCGGGGCGTGTCCCTGGCATCGCGCATCCCGGGAATAGAACCGTTCGACACCCTTCCGGCAAACCATACCAGGTAAATCGCCTGGACATACCCTTCCCCTCGTACGCCAGCAACCCGCCGTGCTCGGAAAAGGAACCGGCGCCCCGGTGCACTGATTCCCGGCGCATTTCGAGAAACATCTCGGAGGGTTTTACTCCGAGGGGGCAGACGGCGTCGCAGAGGCGGCACAGGCTGCACTCAAAGGGCATGACCTGTCCCTCCTTCGTTCCCGGATCATATCGGTCTGCAATCTCCTTCGGCGTACCGTATTTTTCAAGGAAACCACATTCCTTGCGACATAGGCCACAGTCCGTGCATTCTTTCGTGACACTTTCCAGAACCTCCCCAAGAGAGGGACGCACGGGTGTTTTTTCTTTTTTCATACATCTTCCTTTCATGAACCTGTCCGAGTTACGCACATGACGATTCGGCAGTCACACAAGAACTATCCCATGTTATTACGACCTGCTTGAAATCCGGTAAAAGACGACGGCCGGAAAGGCCTCCGTATTAGGCAGCACCTCCGGCTTCCCGCGAAAGTGAGAATTGGGCGCTATCTTTCTCTGGATTCCACTGAGATGGGGATAAACGGCATTGCTCGTGATGGATATCGGACAGGATTCAAGACAGGTGAGACACCCGGTCTTCATCTTCTCTGAAGTAGCCCTGTTTCCCCCGAAGCGGATCTGGTATC
>JAPLJQ010000241.1 GCA_026388495.1 Deltaproteobacteria bacterium
GACGGCCCCAGGGATGGGGAATGATCGTCAATATTCAGGAGTTGGAAATGAAAATTCTCGTAAAAAAAGGAATGATTGCGAAATATCCATCCGGAGCCGCGGTTGTGACCCATTTTGAGGATGGGCGATCGTTGGAAGGTGCTGCAAGCAGGCTTGATGAAGCGTGTAACGGGGCGATCAGTGAGATTATGCAGAATGATGATTTTAATGGGAAACTCTTTCAGAAAGCCATTCTGTATACAAGGGGGTGTATCCCGGCAAAACGGATTATTCTTGTCGGACTGGGTAAAAAAAGTGACTTCAATCTGGAAAAATTGAGAGGGGCCTTTGCTGTGGCCGCCCGAGAGGCAAGGGCGTTGAACATGGAGGAATTTCACACGTCCATTGATTCCGGCATGATGGAATGGCCGCTCGAACAGGTCACACAGGCTGTTGTGGAAGGCGTCTATCTGGGTCTTTATCAGTTCAGGGCATTCAAGACCGTTGAAAAGGATAAAGGCACGAAATTGAAGAGATTTGTCATCGTTGATGATTGTGAGGATACTGTCAAGGCGATCAACATCTCAGGGGGGGCGGCGCAGACTATATGCAGGGCCGTATCTTTTGTCAGAAACATGGTTTCCATGCCTTCAAATGAGATGACCCCGACAGACATGGTGAATAAAGCCCGGAAAATTGGGAAGGAAAAGAAGGTAAAATTTGAAGTATTAAATCCCGCTGAAATGAAAAAATTGGGCATGCATGCTCTTCTCGGTGTGGCAAGGGGGAGTGAGGAACCGGCAAAGTTTATCATTCTTGAATATCGTGGCGGGAAGAAGAGTGACCCATTTATTGCCCTCGTTGGGAAGGGCTTGACCTTTGACAGCGGGGGAATCTCCATTAAGCCTGCGGAGAAGATGGAAGAAATGAAATCGGATATGGCGGGCGGCGCCGCAGTAATGGGAGCCGTCATGGCTGCATCCGGGTTGCGATTGAATGTTAATGTCGTCGGCCTTGTTCCTGCCGCGGAAAATCTGCCCGGAGGAAATGCTTATAAACCGGGCGATATCATCAAGTCACTATCCGGACAGACAATTGAAATCATCAGTACGGACGCGGAAGGACGGTTGATTCTGGCAGATGCCCTCACATACGCCGGAAGATATAAACCGGCCGCCATCATCGATCTTGCGACACTGACCGGAGCCTGTGTAGTTGCTCTGGGTGAACATGTCATCGGAATGATGGGAAACGCGGATGATCTGAAACAGAAGATTCGTCTCGCCGCAGATTTGACGGGAGAGAGGGTCTGGGAGCTTCCCCTGTGGGAAGATTACCATGAGTTAATCAAAAGCGATGCGGCGGATTATAAAAATACCGGTGGAAGACCGGGAGGCGCCATTACTGCCGCTGCCTTTTTAAGCAAATTTGTCGGTCCATATCCCTGGGTGCATCTTGATATCGCCGGACCGGCATGGTTAACAAAAGATAAGCCTTACATTCCGAAGGGGGCGTCCGGTGTCGGTGTTCGCCTTCTCGTCGAGTTCCTGATAGATTGGAGCCGACAAATCAACCCATCGTGAACGATGCAAATGAAACCAATTCTTGATGTAAAGGCGTTAAAGACCCAATTCCTGACGGAGTATGGGAAGATAACGGCAGTTGATGACGTCAGCCTTGTCGTCAATACCGGGGAGACGCTTGGTGTTGTGGGAGAGTCCGGATGTGGAAAGACGGTTCTGGCATTATCCATCATGCGGCTTGTTCCGACGCCGCCCGGGAAAATCGTTTCCGGGGAAATTTTGTATGACGGACGGAATCTCCTCAGCCTCGGTGACGAGGAGATGCGGAGAATACGGGGTAAGGAAATATCCATGATCTTCCAGGAGCCCATGACCTCACTGAACCCCGTTATCCGTGTCGGGGATCAGATTGCCGAAGGCATCAGACTGCATAGGGGTGTCTCTAAAATTGAGGCGATGAACCGCGCCGTCGAAATGTTGAGGCTTGTGGGAATGCCCTCACCTGAAAGCATCGCCATGAGCTACCCGCACCAGATGAGCGGAGGAATGCGACAAAGGGTCATGATCGCCATGGCCCTCTGCTGTGATCCCCGACTGATGTTGGCCGATGAGCCTACAACAGCCCTTGATGTAACGATCCAGGCGCAGATTATCGATCTTATCGACAGGCTGAAGAAAAAGGCAGGAAGCTCTGTCATTTTGATAACCCACGATCTTGGAGTCATTGCTGATGCAGCCCAGATGGTCGCCGTTATGTACGCCGGTCAAATTGTAGAATACGGTTCTGTTTCAGAACTGTTTCTGAATCCATTCCATCCGTACACCGTTGGATTACTCGAATCAACACCGAAAATTTTCGGTCATTCGCTACCAGGCGGGTATCTGAAAACAATACCCGGCGCCGTCCCGGATATGTTCCGTCTGCCTGCGGGATGCCGTTTTCAGGATAGATGCGTCCACGTCATGGACATTTGCAGAGAGCAGGCGCCGGAAGTGAAGGAAAAACAGCTCGGTAGATTGGTACGCTGCTGGATTTATTCATGAATACAATGAAACCTGTCTTGCTGGAAATAAAAGGTCTGATAAAGCATTTTAACGTGCAGCGGGGATTTTTATCGGAACGAAGGACTGTGGTCAAGGCCTTAAACGGTGTTGATTTAAAAATATACCGGGGGGAAACCCTTGGTATTGTTGGAGAAAGCGGATGCGGCAAATCGACGCTCGGACGCTTGATCATGAGGCTTGATGACCCGACAGGAGGGGAAATTCTGTTTGAAGGTGAAGACATCCTGAGATATTCCGGTGATGTCCTCAGAAATTACCGAAAAAAAGTTCAGATCATTTTTCAGGATCCATATGCATCCCTGAACCCGAGAAGAACAGCAGGCAGCACCGTAGGAGAGCCCCTCTTGATTTACGATGTCGATGAAAGGAAGGGCAGGGGAGAACGGGTCGCAAGATTGATGGAACAGGTCGGGCTCAGCAGGGAACAGATGAATCGATACCCTCATGAATTCAGCGGGGGACAGAGGCAACGGATCGGTATTGCCCGGGCCATTGCCCTGAATCCAACGTTGATTATTGCCGATGAACCCGTTTCCGCCCTTGATGTATCTATTCAGGCCCAGATACTGAATCTGCTGAAAGATCTACAGAGAGAATATGGTCTGACGTACCTGTTTATTACACACGATCTCAGTGTGGTGCGACACATGAGCGACAGGATCGCTGTGATGTATATGGGGAAAATCGTAGAACTTGCACGGAATCATGACCTTTATGAACATCCTTTTCACCCGTACACCATGGCTCTTCTGTCCGCTGTACCCGTACCGGAGCCGGGAAGAAAGAAAGAGCGCATGATCCTCGATGGAGATTTGCCGAGTGCGGTCAACCTTCCTGCAGGGTGTACGTTTCATCCTCGTTGCCCTTTCAGGATGGACGTATGTGATCATGTGACACCGCTATTAAATGACAGGGGTGGGGGACATCTAACAGCCTGCCATATGGAAGGATGCCGGGTCCGCTGTATCGATTATGAAGCAGGATTGATCAGTTGATAAATGCACATAAATGAAACCTTATGTCTTCATTAATACCTGAATTAGGTCCTTCGTGAAATGATGCGGAATTCCCTTTTTGTCCAGAAAAGGATGATAAAAAAAGCCAGCAGGTTGGAAAGGGGTTGCGCCATCCATACGCCGTTCAGTCCGAACCACGGGGGAAGAATAAATAACATGGGTATCAGAACGAGGGCGTCCCTCATGAGCAAAAGAACCATGGAAGTCATTCCTTTGCCGAGCCCGATAAACATATTGATCCATACCAGATTGGGACCGATCATGAGGAGCATAAATGCGAATATTCTAAGAGCGGGCACGGCCATCTCGATCAATTGAACATTATCGGTGAAGAGAATGAGGATGCGATAAGCAAAGATTTCGAAAAGAAAGAAAGCCGCCGTGCAAAACACAGCGGTTAATTTCACGGCGACGTTTACCGTTTCCATCAGTCTGTCATGTAACCCGGCGCCGTCGTTGAAACCTACCATCGGCATGACGCCATGGCCGATGCCGAACAGAACCATAACAACAAGCCCGTTGATACGAAAGCAAAGACCAAGTGTCGCTATGGCGAGAGGTCCGAAGCTTCCGAGAACGTGATTATAGATGATCAGCACAAGACCAAAGAACAGGTTCATGATGAGGGAGGGAAATCCCGTCTGATAGATGGCGTAAATAATGGCCATGTTAGGAACGAGATATTTCCATTTAAGGTCATATTTGGATGATTTTGACTGGAGATAGTAGAATGACAGAAATCCTGATACCGCATAGGCAATAATAGCCGATATGGCGGCGCCCAGAATTCCCAGCTGTGGAAACGGCCCCCATCCAAAAATAAGAATCGGGTCAAGAATGGCGCCGATGACAGACATGGTCAGGATGACAAACATGGAGGTATTGGGTCTGCCCTCGGCCCGGAGC
>JAPLJQ010000543.1 GCA_026388495.1 Deltaproteobacteria bacterium
CGGCAGACCGTCAATTCACTGCTGGACGCCGTTCCACCGGGCATTGATTTCATCCAGGTCAGAAACGACCTGTTGGCAAACGATGCCGTAGCGGAGGTCAACGATCTCCACATCTGGCAAACCGGTGCCGATCAGAAGCTTTTGTCTGCCCATCTCCGGATGTCGGAGGAAGCATCGGACAGCGAAGCGATCATCCGCACAGCCCAGGAGATGCTGCTGCACAAATACGGGATAAACCACACCACGCTCCAGATCCTGCCCGGCTCAGCTGGGGAAATGGAGCACTGTAACCACTGCAATTGAGGGAAGGCTATAAGACATGTCTCTTACCGTTTACATCGTGAGCACCGTTTCCGTCTTTTTCTTCTCGGGACTTCTGGCCATGGCTGGCCTTGGGGCGGCCTTCATTTTCGTGCCCCTTTTCTACTACCTGGGAGTGCCCCTTGCCGAGGCAGTGCCGACGGCGCTTATGCTCAATGTCGTCAGCCTGATGTTTGCGACTGTGAATTATTATCGCGGCGGTCTGATCAACTGGCGGATCGGCCTGCCCATCCTGATTACGGCGGTCCTGCTGGCACCCCTGGGAGCCCACACGACGCCCTTTGTGGACAAGCGTCTTTTCCTCGGCATGTTCGCAGGCTTTTTGGTTTTCGCGGGCTTCATGATGCTCTTTTACAAACCGGCACTTCGGACAGCGCCATTAAACCGTGCCGTCGAATCCACCGCCGGGGCGGCAGTAGGCGGCGTGGCCGGATTTCTTGGCGGCCTGCTGGGCGTGGGCGGCGGAAATTTCATCGTGCCCGTCCTCAACTGGCTCGGTATCGATGCAAAGGTTGCCGCGGGAACCACGGCAATGGTCGTGGTCTTCGCTTCGTTCTCAGGATTCTTGGGCCATGTCACGCTGGGGGGGCTGAGCCCCGTTTTCATCGGAATCATGGCCCTTTTTAGCGCCCTGGGTTCCATCGTCGGTTCGCAGATGATGAAGACTATGATTTCAAGTTCACAATTGAAGAAGATCATCGGCGTGCTGCTCATGTTGATCGCCGCCAAGATGATTTTTGATATAATCAAATAAACTTACAAGGAGGTATTTATTATGACGACGAAACACGTTCCACCTGAATGGGGATTTGAGTTTCACGGGCACCTCTGCCCCTTCATGCCCATCGGCTACCGTATGGGGAGACTGGCACTGGATACGCTCGGCGTCGAGCGGGAGAAAGATCACGGCCTGTTCGTTATCGCAGACCTGGGCGAAGGCCATCCCCAGACCTGCATGCTGGACGGCGTGCAGATCGCTACGGGCGCTACTTATGGCAAGCTGATGATGACAAAGACTTTCTACGGAAAACTGGCCGCCACTTTCTACCATCCCCGGAAGGGCGCTGTGCGCTTCGCCCTGAAGCCGGATTTCATTGATGGAATGGGTAAGTTCGAATTCTTCTCCTATCGCAAACGCGGTGTTGAACCCTCGGAGATTCCCATCACGGTTACGGAAGAAGTTACCCAGTGGATGTACAATCAGCCCGATGAGGTATTGTTCAAAATCGAAATGAAGCCGGACTTCAAGTTTACCCCGGTCAAGGGGTCATTCAACAAGACGAAATGCAGTGTTTGTGAGGAGTACGTTTTTGACCGCTATGTGCGTATGAAAGAAGGCAAGCCGTTATGCATCCCTTGTTCCGGTTATGAAAAAACCGTTTTGATTGAACGTTAAAGACGTGCGCCAAAATCGCTTGCCGGGGCTGATTGAATAGGTAGGGAGAGAAGTTTGATGAAGCGTATCATGTTAATGTTATCGGCCATGTGTTTACTTGCAGGGGTTTCCTCTGTGTGCGCCATGCCCGCAACTGAAGATGTGCACACCTTTACCCTGAAAAACGGGATGAAGATATTGGTGCTGGAGGATCACGCCATTCCCAATGCGACGCTGCAAATCTTTTTCAAGGTCGGCTCCCGGAATGAATATCCGGGGATTACCGGGCTGTCCCATTTTCTGGAACACATGATGTTCAACGGCGCAAAGACGTACGGTCCGAAGATGTTCGACTGGGTTTTGGAAAACGCGGGGGGGGCCAGCAACGCCTACACTACGGAAAATATCACGGCCTACCAGGACTGGATACCGAACTCCGCTCTTGAACTGATCTTTGAGATGGAAGCGGACCGGATGAGAAGCCTTACCCTCGATGAAAAAATAGTGGAAAGCGAAAGAGGCGTCGTCTTGTCTGAATATACGACGGGCTACGAAAACAGCAATTACGAACGCCTGGAGGACCAACTCCGCGCTGTCGCTTATCAGGCGCATCCCTACCGCTGGCCCATCATCGGCTATGAATCGGATATACAAAATTGGCGTCGCAGCGACATCAAGGAATACTTTGATCGCTACTACGCGCCGAATAACGCGATTGCCGTCGTGGTGGGCGATGTAACCCTCTCTCAGGTAAATACCCTGGCCGAAAAATACCTGGAACCCATTTCCGCCCGTGCCCCGCCCCGCCCCGTGCATACCCGCGAACCGGAACAACGGGGTGAGAAACGGCTTCACATCCAGAAAGACGTCTCTTCTCCCCATATCCTCATCGCCTACCATGTACCGGAAACGGGCGCCGCCGAGTATTATGCTCTTGATCTCCTGAGCGCCGTTCTTTCTCAGGGCAAATCTTCCCGTCTTTACCGCGCTCTTATCGCCGATAAGCCGCTGGCAACGGAAGTTTCGACCTACATGCCCTACGCCCTGGACCCGACTTTATTTTACGTCTACGCCGTCTGCGCAGACGGCGTGAGTGTGAAAACCCTGGAAAAGGCGATTCTCCGGGAAATCGATAACGTCGCTGTACACGGCGTGACGGAAAAAGAGCTTCAAAAGGCCCAAAACAATGTGGTTTCCTCTTTCTACCGATCCCTGGAAACGATGAGCGAGAAGGCCGATCTGATTGGGACCTATGAGATATTTTTCGGCGGTTATCAAAAGCTCTTCGCGGCCCCGGAAGCGTACAGGAAGGTAACCGCAACGGATATCAAGACCGTGGCGGCAAGATACTTCAAAAAAATCAACCGTACCGTAGGTATCCTGGAAAAAAGCAAGGAGAAATGATTGTGAAAAAAAGTGGCATCCGTACACTGTCTTTAAGGATATTCATCATGGCTCATTGGGGGATCTGGATGGTTGTTGTATGCTTTTTTTTATCGGTGGGAATGGCCAATGCCGCGCCGCGGGAAAACCCGTCCTTTACGTTGCCCGCCTATGAGAAAATCACGCTGAAAAATGGACTGACAGTTTACCTGATGGAACACCACGGCGTGCCCTTAATATACGTATCCGCCGTATTCCCCGCCGGGGCCATGAGAGACGGCGGCAAATCCGGGCTGGCCTATCTCACTGCCGAAAATCTTTTTTTTGGAACTCACAATTACAGCAAACAACAGATCGAAGATCGTCTGGAGTTTCTGGGAGTAAAATATTATGCCTACGCGGATATCGAATCGGCCGGAATTTCCATGTCCTTCATCAATGCCCATCAGGACGACGTGTTCCCCATTGTGAAGGAAGTTATCCAGGCCGCTGTCTTCGATCCCGGCGAATTTGAAAAGAGGAAAAAACGCCTGCTTATGGAACTGGTTCAGGAGAAAGAGCAGCCCTCCCTTGTCCTCGATGCCTATTTCAAGAAGTTCATTTTCGGGAAGCACGGCTACGGGAACCCCATTTACGGCGACCTTTCCTCTGTTAAAAAAATCAGAAGAGCTGACGCAAAGGCATTCTATGAATCTAATTACCGGCCGGAAGAATCCGCCCTGGTGATCGTCGGCGATTTTCAGACAGCCCGGATGAAAAAAAAGGTTCAGGAACACTTTGAGTCCTGGCACGCGAAGAAAAAGCCGCAACCGCTGGAACGGCTGCCGATCCCTGTGTATGATAAAAGCAGAGTCCTTTTGGTCAATAAAAGCGACGCAAAGGAAACCCAATTTGCGTTCGGCGCCCTCGGCATACCGCGGAATCATCCCGATTATGTGGCAGTGCAGGTGGTCAATACCATTCTGGGAGGCCGCTTTACCTCCTGGTTGAATGACGCGCTACGGATCAATGCCGGCCTTACGTACGGCGCGGAAAGCTCCTTCAATACGTATAAAGATTCCGGAACCTTCGCAATCAGCAGTTTCACCGGCACGGATACTACCGCCAAAGCCATCGATCTCGCCCTCGACGTTTTGAGGCGTCTCCATACCGACGGTGTGGATCAGGAAACGCTGACCTCCGCCGGAAATTACCTCATCGGCCAGTTTCCTCCCCTTTACGAAACTCCGGGTGGCCTGGCAAAACTGCTGTCCACCATGTTTGTTTACGGCTTCGACGAATCATTCGTCAACAATTTCAAGAAAAACGTTGAGAACGTCACCGTTGAGGAGGCCCGAAAAACGATTGCAAAGCATTTCCCCAAGGATAATCTTCAATTTGTCCTGATCGGGAAAGCTGCAGCGATACGTGATCAGGTAAGAAAATACGGTGAGCTTATTGAAAAAGACATAAAGAGCGATGGATTCTAAAGAGCATCGGGGACATGTTCCGGAAGCCCGAAGGGATCGGAACGTGTCCCCGGAAGAGAAAAACATCCTTTGGAGAACTTAAGATGAAAACGTGGATACAGAAAACAAATTTGCGGAGACCGTGGTTCAATTTCAGCGTGGCGAAGCCGATGAGCAACGGCTTGGTATTTCTTCTTGCCCTTGCATTCTGGGTATTGACATTCCCGGCGGCGGCCGTGGCGCAGGGATGGTATTGGGGTTCTCCCGTTGCACCCGGCTACGACCGCGCCTCCGTTGTAGAGGTCAGCGGGTCCGTATTACAAGTCGATATCTCCCAGCGGGGCGGCGGTTCAACATTGCGCATCGAATCGGGAGGCGAGATATATACCGTGACTCTCGGACCGGGCTGGTATCTTCGCCAGCAAGGCGCCGATATTCAGAACGGAGACAAACTCACCGTGAAAGGATCAAAAGGGAAAAGCCGGGAAGGAAAACTTTATCTCACCGCGGCGAAAATAAAGAATTTGCGGACAGGCCGTGTCCTGGAACTCAGGGATGAAAACGGTCTTCCCCTCTGGAAGTCAAAACGACGCTTCGACAAGGAAGGAAGCCGGGAGGGGAAGCCATGAACCGCATTATTTTTCGCCGTTTGATTGTCGTGGCAACAGCAATCGTCGTCTCAATGGGATGCGCAGCGAGCTCCGGCATCCCGAAGGATGGCTTGGCAAATGTTACGCAACAGATCGGGAATCTCGAAAGACGCATGGAAGCCGTAGAGGCCCGTCAGCGGAATATGGTGGAAATTCTGGCCAGGACAAGGGGGGCGGTAGCCTATATATGGGGAACCTACACGTTTGTGGATGCAAAGGGACATCCTCTTCGGCATGTCGTCAATGATCTGGGTGAACCGGTGGCCGATCCACAGGGAGTTCCTCTTGTGGATGTGAAGGGAACCGGGCCGATTGCAGTCTCAAACTATTGCGGGACGGCCTTTTTGGTCGGACCCAAAGGAGAGATGTTAACCAACCGTCACATTGCCGAACCCTGGTGGGAAGACGATGAGAGCGAGCCGCTGATGGCGGCGGGCATGAAGCCTGTTTTTATAAGATTGCGCGCTTTTTTCCAGGAACGTTCAGGGGGCGTCCCTATTGAGATTTTGCGCGTCGATGAGAAATACGACATCGCCCTGGTCAGGACTGTCGGCTGGTCACCCGATGCACAGCCCCTCGCCCTGCACCCCCATCCGGGCAAAACAGAGGAAGGACAGCCCATTCTCCTTATCGGCTACCCGACGGGGCTTGAAGCGGTCTTGGTCAAGCTGGAAGAAAGGGAGCGGGCGGAATTGGAAGAGCAGACAGGGGAATGCAGTTATGCAACAGCGGAACGATTGTCTGCGCAAAAGCGGTTGCGGGCGACGATCACCAGCGGTTTTCTCTGGGATGTCCTGCCTCATGTCCTGGTTTATGACGCTCGAACCATGGGCGGCGGGAGCGGCGGACCGGTTTTGGATTGGAGCGGAACGGTTATCGGAGTGAACGCCGCTTACCTGGAAGAATTCCAGGGCGGAAACTACGGCATCCCTGTGGATTTCGGCAAGCGTCTCCTCGCGGGAGGCGGCTCGGCGTTCCACGAGGCAAGGGCCGAATCTCAGAAACTCTTGGCTCGCTATGAAAGCGACAAAGAAAAAAATATCACGTCATGTAATACAAGAAGTAAATTGCCCTGAAGTTAAAGAAAGGAAAAATAAGAAATGGCATTGATTGTTGCGGATAACATCCATAAGGATTATCAGGTGGGGGACGTGGTCGTTAACGCCCTTAAGGACATAGGGTTCGAAATCGAACCGGCATCCTTTGTCTCCTTCGTCGGTCCCTCGGGAAGCGGTAAGACAACCCTTTTGAATCTGATCGGGTGTCTCGATAAACCCTCATCGGGGACACTGATGGTGGCGGATACGGACATCGCCCGGCTGGACCGGAAGGAAAGCGCTGCCTTTCGTGGACGTCATCTCGGCTTCATCTTTCAGGATTTCAACCTGATTCCCGTGCTGACAGTTTATGAGAACATCGAATACCCCCTGCTGATGGTCCAGAACGGTCCCCCGGCAGATCGAAAAGGGCGGATCGAACGGCTTCTGGCGGCGGTCGGCATGACTGATCAGAAGGATAAATATCCTGACCAGATTTCCGGCGGCCAGAAGCAGCGGGTCGCCATTGCGAGGGCCCTGGTGACAAACCCGGAGCTGGTCCTGGCCGACGAACCGACGGCCAACCTCGATTCCCAAACGGCCTACGCCGTCATTAACCTCATGAAGCGGATGCGGGACGAGCTCTCGACCACTTTTATCTTCTCCACCCACGACCAGAAGATCGTCGGTGAGGCGGAGGTCATCTTCCGCCTGGAGGATGGGCGCCTGGCCGCAAAAGAAACGAAAGGAGGCGCGAGCCATGGGTAACCTCTTTAAAATCGCTGTGCGCAATCTTCTGAGGTACAAACGTCGGACCCTGCTGACCGCCTCGCTGATCACCATCGGCGTCGTCTTCGTCCTGGTTTTCACCTCCGTCACCGGGTCCTTCAAGGCCATGATGATCGGCCAGATTACCGATTCCATGCTGGGACACGTCCAGGTCCACAAGAAGGGTTACGTCGCCTCCATCGACAATCTGCCTCTGAATTTGAATATCAAACCGAAAGCGTATCAGAAGATCACGGACATTCTCGGCTCGGCGTCGGAGATCGAGGCCTTCTCGCCCCGTCTCAAATTCGGCGGCATGTTCAGCAACTTTATGGAAACGACGAATATCCGCCTGAAC
>JAPLJQ010000381.1 GCA_026388495.1 Deltaproteobacteria bacterium
CTAAAATTTCGTTCAACTCAACCGTGACGAGCCCGTAAAAAGTCTAACAATGAGACCTTTGAAGATCATGATCCCTGCCCAAGCACAGCGAATAAAGCACCAGGAGGAATGGTTATGATTATAGGATGCTTCCGTCATCTGTTTTTGTTTTCTATCGCTTTTATCGCCATTTGGTTCGCGTTTCCAACCCCTCCTGCCGTCGCGCAATCGTCTGCGCCATCCGGTCTGACTCCGGCGCAGTCCGTCGATTCTGACATGGATCTCAGAGATCCGAAACTGGATGTCAACCAAAAAGCTTTCGAAAAGCTCGGTAAAATGAGCCCCAACCAGATGGAGGCGATCGACAGCAAACTTTCCGAGGCGTTGATCCTGTACTACGACGGGAAGTACGGCCAGGCCCTTCCCATTTTCAATGCCATTGCCTCGGAAGTTGAAACGATGGACATCATGTGGTGGATCGGAACGAGCGCCATGAGATCCGGCGAGCTCAACCTTGCGGCGAAAAAATTCCAGGAGATGCTGGCCGTCAACCCCGGCCTTCAGCGGGTAAGGCTGGATCTGGCGGCTGTCTATTTCCAGCTTGGGCGCTATGAAGAGGCCAGACGTGAGCTTGAAGCGGTAAAGGCCACCCGCCCGCCTGACCCGGTGCTGAAGAACATTGACCAGCTCCTTGCCGCTATCACGGAAGCGACCCGCAAATATTCCTGGAATGTTCGCTTTTCCCAGGGCATCCAGTATGACAGCAATGTCAGCGCGGGTCCGGACAACCAGCAACTTAATGTTTTGGGGGGGATACTGACCCTTGCGGATGAAAACAGGAAAATCGACGATTACGCTTCCATCACCAATCTGGGAGCCAATTTTCTGTATCACATGGACAGAGGGAAGGGGCTCATGTGGAACACAGGCCTTGATTTTTACCAGGCCCTGTATTTTGATCACACCCGGTACAATTATCGGCTGATTGACGTCAATACGGGCCCCTGGTGGGCGGGTCGCCAGGACATCCTGAAGATTCCTGTGGGCTTCTCCTTCCAGGATTATGATAACACCCGGCTGTCGAACATTATTCACGTCGATCCCAGTTATGAGCACTTTTTCTCCCCCTATTTCGGCCTGAAAGGGTCGCTCCGGTATGCGAAAGAGTCATTTTACAACAACGACAATGATCCCCTGAACAATAATACATGGCGTTATGAAATCACACCGAGCATTTACCTGGTGAACCGCCAGCATATCATTTCACTCATAGGCGGATTCGAGACGTCCGAAGCGGATCAACGGAGATTCTCTTATGACGGACCTTACATGGGCGTGTCCTATTTTACGAGATTTCCCACCAATACGGAAGTTTATCTGAGATACCTGTGGTCTCAGAAAGAATACAAGGAAAAGCCCCTGCCGTTGCTTTATGATGATGCCCGTACAGACAGGCGGCAAATGATAACGGCCGTCGTCAGCCAGGGATTTTATGAACATTTCTTTGCGTCCTTTGCCTTTAACTATATCCACAATGATTCCAGTATAGAGCTTTACGGATATGACAAGGAAACATACACCTTGAGCGTGGGATTTTATTTCTAACCGCGGGAGGTTATCATGAGACGAGCTATTTTGGTTTTTGTGTGCTGTCTGACCGTTATTTTCACCGGCCTGATCCTGTATGGCCATTCGGAAGCCGCATCCGGCAGGGGGAAATCCGTATCCGGCAACCTGTTGCCGAAGGCACTGAAAGATCTCAACATCAAGGACGACTTCATCCCTTATGCCGGGAAGGAGGCGGGGGTGATCAAGACGGTCGTCGGTCATGTGGTCGTCACCCGTGAAAATATGCGGCAGGCCTACTATGCCGTTGAGGGTGACCAGCTCTATGAAAAGGACGTTCTTTTCACCCTGAAGGAGTCGCGGTGCCGGTTCAAGCTGCACAACGAAGATACGGTCACCATGGGCGAGAACGCCAGGGTCGGAATCACCGCTTTCGCCGACGACCGGAAAACCCAGGAAAAGCGCTCCGCGTTCGATATGGC
>JAPLJQ010000096.1 GCA_026388495.1 Deltaproteobacteria bacterium
ATGCCGGGAAGGACGCCGGCCATGAAAAGCTTGCCCACGGACTGTTCTGTCATGATCCCGTAGATGATGAATATGGTGCTCGGCGGGATGAGAATGCCCAGGCTTCCCCCAGCCGCGACGACGCCTGTTGCCAGTGCGGGATCGTAGTTGTATTTTTTCATCTCCGGAAGTGCAACGGATGCCATAGTGGCTGCCGTAGCGCTTGTGGACCCACAGATAGCGGCAAATCCTGCGCAGGCGCCGATGGTGGCAATGGCCAGTCCTCCCGGCAGATGACCGAAAAACTTGTGGGCGGCATTGAAGAGTCTGCTGCTAATCCCAGAATGAAAGGCAAGTTGTCCCATGAAAACAAACAGGGGAATGACCGTTAAATTGTACGAGCTGAATATGGAAAAGAAATCGCGGGCCAGCAGGTTTAGTGAGGCGTCCCAGGTAACCAGCAAGCCAAAACCTGTGAATCCCACAATGGCCATGACGAATCCCACGGGGATTCTCAGGAACATCAGAGCAACAAGAACAACAAAACCAATGATTCCCGCGGTTATCGGCGTCATTTGCCCAAAGCCTTCCCGAAAGACCTGATCGCATCTGCCAGGAGCACGAGGCAAAGCAAACCGCAACCCACGGATATTCCGTAGACGAATGGATAAGTGGGGATTTGAAGCGTGAGGGATACCTCGCCGCTTCCCCTGAGATCTCCCGCATAGACGAAACTCTGCCATGCGATGAGACTGAAAAGGGCAGCGCCGATGAGGGAGTTGATTCCGTTAATAAAGACCTGGAGCCTCTTTGGAAGATGCTCAACAAGAAGTTCCACGGCAATATGCCCATGTTCCAGTGATGTATAAGCAAGTGCGAAAGAAATAACGACCACTCCCGAAAATCCGATCATCTCATAGGTTCCCAGAATGGGGTGGCCGAAAAGGCGGAGGATCACATCGGCGCAGGTCAGCAGCATCATGATGACGACGGCCGCACAGGCGACGTAGTTGAACTTTCCGCCTATAGTGTCAATCCATCTTCCCAATCGAGTCATGGAGCCCTCTATTTATACGTTTTTCCGTATTTCTTAATCAGACTTTCCGCTTCGGCGACGGCCTTCTTTCCCGGCAACCCTTTCCCTGTCGTCGTTTTAATGTAATCGTTGATAATGGGTTTTACCGCCCCCTTCCAGCGGGCGTCTTCCGCTTTCGTCAAGGGAATAATCTGATTGCCCAGACTCCTGCTGTATTCGCGTCCTTCCTTGTCCAGCTGATCCCATGCTTTCCCGTGGACATCTATCCACTCGTTACTGATATCTTCCATGATCTTCCGGACATCTCCGGGAAGGGCGTTCCATTTTTTGAGATTCATCACGACAAACATGGCGGTGGTGTAGCCCACGCCGTAGCATTCCGTGGTAGATTTGACGACTTCAGCCTGTTTCCAGCCTTTAAGTGTTTCAATGGGCGTGAACGTTCCATCCACCACGCCTTTCTGGATGGCTTCGTATGTTTCACCCTGAGGCATGGCAACCGGCAAACCGCCGAGAGAATCGACGATTTTAGAACTGAGGCCCGTGGATCTGATTTTCATTCCTTTGAGATTCTCCAGGGATCTGACGGGTTTTTTCGTATGAAGAAGGCCTGGCCCGTGGGCATGAATATATAAAACTTTAACCCCTTCCAGTTCTTTCGGCTTGAATTTTTTATAGAAGTCGTTGGCCACACGGGTGGCAACGCGTCCGTTCGGATAACCCAGTGGGAGATCGAGGGCTTCCATGACGGGGAAGCGGCCCCTTGTGTAAGCAAAACAGGACATGCCGATGTCCGATATGCCTTTGACAACACCGTCATAGCATTGGTCTGCAGGGGTGAGGGTACCCCCCGAAAAGACGGTGATTTTCACCTGTCCATTTGAACGCTTTTCGACTTCCTTTGCCCACGCCTGCCCCGCCTTGGCCTGGCCATGGGTGGGAGGAAAGAAGATACTGTAAGTCAGGTTTGTGGTGGCAGCCTGCACCGTGGCAACGCCGGTCGGGGCCATGACTGCTGCGGCAAACAACATGACAAGGATCAGTAAAAAAATGTTTTTTCTCATGATAATCTCCTTATGTTGACAATTATATAAAACATGCTTTGAAGCTTTCTTCCTTGTTTTGCGTCAATAATGACCCCTGATTGAAATTTGAATTAGGAATGAATTCTGGTAATGCTGGGATGGCCTGCATGCCCGGTTTGATTTAAAACCGGACAGCAGGCATTAATACATATAGGTTTTTGAAGGGGGACAATTCATCAACAGAGGAAGGGAATATGGGTATGTGATGTTTAAAGAATTCAATTGCTTTCGTCCCTTCGGATTTTAGCAGGCGTCTTATTTTATTTTTCCGACCCTGTCAAGTTTTATTATGATTCTTTTTTCTTATCTTCCTTCAGTTTGTCGAGTTCTTC